>JBITAD010000584.1:6183-6511 GCA_044439945.1 Blastopirellula sp. JB062 | reverse complement strand
CATTTTGATTAGCTCCCCGGCTCTTCGCGAATGAAGGTGACTCGCGGTCTGCCCCCGTTGGGGCTCTTTTTACCGGTCAAAAACTCGGCGACGAAACGAACCGGGTCCGACTTTTCAGGCACGCGAAAGCTATCCCCTTTTTGCAAGATCGGTCGCGGATCAGGCATGTGCCCGAACGCCCTGGGGCCGGCGACTTGCGCCGGATACCAATGGCCTTCTTCCTTCTCGTCTTCTAAATAGAATTCGGCGTAACTGCTTCCGGGAACCCAGACGGTTCGCGCGGGAATATCGGAGGCGCGGCATAGTGCGATAAATAGGCCGGTCAAAT
>JBITAD010000584.1:0-6173 GCA_044439945.1 Blastopirellula sp. JB062 | reverse complement strand
CCCTTTTCTCAAGGCGATGGCGGCCGTGGTCGGTTTTTGGCTCTCGTACGCGATATTATCGCGGACCCAGTCGTACAGCGTTTCAACTTTTTGCCAATCACCTTCGACATCCTTCAACAGTTCGCGCGCTTTTTTGCGAATCGAACTATGGCGCGATTCGATTGACGGGCTCGAACCTAAATAGCGGCGAATATCGCTGGGCGGACGTTTCGGGATTTTGACGCCTGAGAGATCAGCCGGCGGTTGAGCCGAGCGAACTTCGACCTCGAGCGTGATAACCGCTTGGGCGGTTTCGCCGCGTCGCAACGAAGGGATGCTGACCATCATCTGCTTGACGGAATTTTCGAGCATGCGATAGCCGATTCGACATTCGTTCGAGACGTCTTCTTCGATCAGGCGGACGGTTTGTTCGGGCCAGTCGGCTGGCACGGGAATCGTTCCATACAGACCGACGCAATCGCCGCCGACCGCCTCAATCTCCATGCCTACGCGATATCGGCTGGTGCGAGATTCTCCCAGTATCGGCGCATTTTTCGATTCGGAGGGCTGCACTTTCTCGAACTGGGCGAAAAGTTGCGGCGTCGCCGTCAACAGAAATGCAAAGACGACGAAGGGGATGAGTTGTCGCACGAGGACACCTCTTTCAGTAAGATAATTCGAAAACGCGGACCTTAGCGGCCGCAAAGCCGCTCACCATCGAGTGTAATTCAGAGAACCGAGGCCTTCAAAAATCGGACGGCGGGCCGTCGGCATTCATCGGAAAAGTACGCGCGCTATTAATGGTGATGCGGGTCGCAAGGCGAAAACCGCCTAATCCGATCTTTCGTCGTAATGGAAAGAGACGGAACGCTTCGAAACAAAAAACGCCTTCGTCCTGCACGTGCGTAGGACGAAGGCGACTTGGAAACGGTTGTTGCGGCGCCGCCTAGCGAGGCGACGGCAAAACTTGCGTCGTGGGACCGGAAGGTTGGACTAATACGCCTTCGTCATACGAAGGGTAAGACGACATGACCGGGCCGGAAATTTCGGGACCGCCGCAGCAGGGTGCGGACTGACGTTGCCAACCCATGCCGCCGCGACAGCCAACAACCGCCGTGACCAGCAGCGCGCTGGAAAGCAACAGCATTGAACGTTTCATTGCAGAAATCCTCCGCAAATGGAATGTTGGCGAGTCGGTGAAATACATGTTCGGAACTGTGGGTACGAAACACTACATCAGGAACGATGATGTGCAAACGCAACGCGCGAAAAAATCGCAACATTCAAGTTGCGACTGCACCACAAGCAGGTTGCTAGCCGACAAAGGGTCCCTAGTCGCTTTATTTTCACCGCTATGCACCGCTTGTTTGACTGCCATGCCGATACGATCCATGCGATTCCGCCAACCGTTATTATCGTTGTTACGCCTCTTCGTTTTGGCGACGTTGACTACTGCGGCCAGCGCGAAAGCTGACTTTCGCGAAAGTGACGACGGTTATTGCTGCCCGAATTATCACGAGGCGATTCGGCCCGGCGATGAAATCTATATCGTGTCGACGCGCTGCCTGCCGGGGGGCTGCGGTTATCAGTTGCCGGTCGAGCAAATGTCGGTCGAGCGGTACGACGGGCAACTTGGCTGGGTCGAATCGTCGTGGGAAGAAGCGACCGCCGGCGATCAATTTGATTGCACGTCGGTTTTCGTTCACGGCAATTGGATGAACGCCTGGTGGGCCAAACGTCGCGGTTGGGCCATGTATCATGAAATGACGCGCGGCTGGAATGCCGAACGACGACTGCGATACGTCATTTGGTCATGGCCGACGCAGCCTGATTCGAAGTCGCTGGCAAGCATTCGCCGAAATGCGGCCCGTGCCGACTCCGAGGCGTACTATCTCGCCTGGTTTCTCTCGCAACTGCCGCCTGACGAAAAAACGAGTCTTTCGGCGTTTAGCTTGGGGGCGCGCGTCGTTTCGGGCGCATTAACGTTGCAAGCCGGCGGGGCGATCAACGGACGCATGCTCGCCAATCGGACTAGCGGCGACTATCGGGTCGTCTTTTTTGCGGCGGCGACGACCAGCAGCGCATTCTCAAACTGTCGGCGCTCCGGCGTCGCGATGTCGCGGATCGAGCGATTGGTCAACTTCTATAACAGCGCCGACCCGGTGCTCAAGCGTTATTGGCTGCTAGCCGGCCGCGGCAACAAGGCGATGGGCTACGCCGGCGCGAGCGGTTTGAATCATGAGGCTTGGGGCAAGGTTCAGCAGTACGACGGCGCTCGCATCATGGGCCGCGATCATGATTGGGATAAGTACGCTTGTAACGCCTGGATCATGGCGCAGGCTCGCGAGGTACTTTGCTATTGCGACCAACATGCGGCGGCGGAATCTTTGTAGCGACCATTTCTCGCTTAAAGGCGCATTAAAATACCGCGCTTCGATTCAAGCGATCGAGCGCGGCATTGCGATTTTTAATTTTGGCCGAAGACGCTTTAGATGCCTTCGCCGCGTAGCTCGGCTTGTTCTGCCAAGGTCGCTTCCATCTGGTCCGCTTCACGCTGCAGAATAAATTCCGGACCTTTCGGATAGTATTGAACGTCGTCAGTCATGTAATAAGGACTGGGTAGCGTTTGACCGCCGACGTCGATCTGGCAACCGGTAGCCGCTGCGGCGACGATCGCCATGCTACAAACCAAAGAGGCTTTCATCCAGTCTTGTCGTTTGACCATTGTACGAATACTCCGCTGGTTGTGCGGTCCGTTGAAACGAGACCATGGGGCCTCGGTGATGAATTGATGGCAGGGAAATTACGAGTCGGTGCTCACTAATATCGCCAATATCCGTATCGTCTGAACCGCGAGCGAGACTTAACCGATTAACCCGAAAAACCGGTCCATTTTCCCAGATGTCTACCGACGGTGACCTAAGATTTCAGCGGCTTACGGCCTTGATCGCCGCATTTTTGTGGGGAGAACGTAGGTAATCGTTTATAATGTAATGACTTACGCACGCCGCCCCCTCGATGCTAGCTATTGGGAAATCTCTCCATGACAATACGGCCTGCATGCGGTTGGCTAATCGCCGTCGCATTCTTCCTGATGACTGCTAGCCCGACCGGCTTGTTGCACGCACAAGGCGGTTCGGACCGTACGAAACCGAAGAACGCCTATTTTCTCGGCTTTGGTCCGCTCTACGCGGGCGAGTACTCCGAAGCGTTGAACGTGTTCGACAATCTATCTTCGACTGCCGTTCGCACGGCCAACGGTCGTTGGGTCGACTCAATTTGTTACGCCACAATGAAGGGTGAATGCTTTTTTCAAGCGGGCGCCAACGCCAAAGCGCTCGAGCAATATAACGCCGCAGTGCTGCTTTATCTGCAACATTCCGACTGGATGATGCGTCTTAGCACCGATACGGTGTTGGCTATCGGTCCAGTCAGTAGCGATCCGCGCAAGTCGATCAGTTGGGGGCCGACGTCGCGTACGACCGCGATCGGTAAGTTCCCCGACACGATGCTTTCGCTGCAAGGCAATAGCCCCGAACAAAATCGAAACGCCGTCAATAACGGCGGCGTGTTGATGCCGCAGCAGTATCACCCGATTCGTGCGAGCGAAATTGCCCGCTGCCTGGCGTTGGCGATTAGTCGACGCCGACAAATCTTGGGGCCGCTCGGCGAAAGCGATCCGCTCAACAAAAATTTGATCACCGCGCTGCAGCGGCGTCCGGCCCCGCCGAACCACTGGCTGGGCGTCTGGATCGACATGCAACTTGGGCTGGCGCAAGCGACGGCCGGTAAACTGAAAGAAGCGATTCCGACGATTCAACGCAGCTTGACGATCGGCGGACAGTACGATCATCCGCTGACGGCGATCGGTTTGCTCGAATTGGGCCGCTTGGCGTTAGAACAAAAAAATCTGGAAGCGGCCGAAACCTATTTTGTCGAAGCGACCTTCCCGGCGATCGCCTTCGGTCAATATGACGTCGCAGCCGAAGCGTTCGCCCAATTGGGCAGCGCTCATCTGATTAGCAAACCCAATCAGGTCTCTAAGTTTCTCGTCACGGCGGCGGCCTGGCGACATTTCGGCAAGTACGACGTGCTAAAAGCGACGGTTTTAATCGCCCTGGCCGAGAACTATTCTTCCGCCGGCGACCCGGCGAAAGCGGGCGCTGCGCTCCACGAAGCGCGCCGCACGATGAATCGTACTGGCATGATGACCGGACGTCTTGGCGCGCGATATGCCTATCAAGTCGCCTTGATGGAGTTTCAGCGAAACAACATGGTCGCCGGCAAAGCGGCGCTGAATGACGCGACTCAAATTCAACGAGTCGCATCGCTCCGAATTTTTCAAACGATCTTGACCAACGAATGGTTCGCGGCAAGCGTGTTGACTGAACGAAGTGCGCAATTGCTATACGACGAACTCTTGCGAGAACCGACCGATACGGATTGGGCGACCGATCCGTTAGATACCATTACTGCTCTCTTAAATCCAAACGGAGTCGCCCTGGAACGATGGTTCCATTCGGCCCTAGAACGAAAACAGCCTGAACTTGCGTTAGAAATCGCTGATCGGATCCGACGAATTCGTTATTTTGCGACGTTGCCGCTAGGAGGTCGCGAGATGGCCCTACGCTGGATTCTCGACGCTCCGGAAAACAGTTTGTCGACCGATGCGCGGTTGCAGCGACAAGACTTGATCGCGAAGTATCCTGTTTTAAAAACAGCGCTGGAAGAGTCGAAGTCGGTTCGTAATCAACTGCGCGAGTTGCCAGCTCAAGCAGTCGACAAAGATCAGTATCTGGCGCAAGAAAAACTTGTCGAGCAATTAGCGACCGCCACCGCCGCGCTCGAAACCAAGTTGGGAGAAGTCTCGCTGCGGCGCGATCGCAGCACATTTCTTTTTCCGCCGTTGCGCACGACCAAAGAACTGCGCGAGAAGCTGAACGAAAAACAGGTCGTGCTGGCCTTTTTTAATTCGTCCGGCGGAGTCTTCGCATTTCTCTTTACCAAAGAAGATTACGTCTATTGGAAAATCGAAGATCCGAACGATCTAAAGAAGCAGGTCGTCGAGTTGTTCCGTTCGCTAGGGCTGTTGAAAAAAGATGGCCCGATCGACGTCGAAACGTTGACCGACGAAGCCTGGAAGGCGAAATCGGCGAAACTGCTGTTGGCTTTAATGCCGACGCTTAAACCCAACTTTTTTGATAACTATGAAGAGTTGATCGTCGTCCCAGACGGGCCGTTGTGGTACGTGCCGATCGAAATGCTGCACCTTGAAGATGGAGCAGGCGGTTCGCATCCGCTGACCGAAAAAATTCGGATTCGATACGCGCCTTTAGCCTCGTTGGCGGTACCGGGCGTCGAGTCTCGACGGCGGCCGTTGGTGTCGGCGATCGTCTCGGGACGGCTTTACGTTCGAGACGAAACCGAAACGACCGACCATTATTATCAGCAAGTCTCGCCTGCCTTCGCCGCCGCGGCGCGACTTGACCAGAAGACGCCAGGTCCGACCAGTTTGCTCGGTAAGACATGGGACAATCTCGTCGTATTAGATGACATGGAAGATATCGAAGCGCTTCCTTACGGCTGGTCGCTGGCCCAAATCGATCGCGGCAAGCCGGGCAGCGAACTCGCTAGTTGGTTTCCTTTGCCGCTGGCGACTCCCCAGGCGGTTTACTTGCCCGGCTTTCATACCGCGGCTGAAGACAGCTTGAAAAAAGGGGGGAACGGCAGCGAACTTTTCGCCGCCGCTTTGGGGACCTACTCGGGCGGAACGCAAACTTTGGTCTTAAGTCGCTGGCATAGCGCCGGCGACGCCGCCGTACGAATGACGGCCGGCATTGGGGCTCGCTTAGACCGATTGCCGGCTAGCCAGGCCTGGCAAGAAGCGATCGCCGAAGTTCGTAGCTCGCCGCTCGATGCGGCGCATGAGCCCCGATTACGCTTGCTGGGCGAAACCAAGCCTCCAGAGACGGCCGATTATCCTTTCTTCTGGGCCGATCTGATGGTAATCGACACCGGTATCGTACCGCAGGAAGAAGAGACTCCGTAGTTACGCCGCTTTCAGTGGAGGACGGCGGCGATATTTAAGCCAACGATGCAGACGCAACGCTTGAGCGCGAAAAGTCCAATGCGAGTGATGGCAAACGCGATAACTGCGACGCAAATGAGTTTGCCAGTTGGCTTTCGTCTCTAAA
>JBITAD010000583.1:0-6523 GCA_044439945.1 Blastopirellula sp. JB062 | reverse complement strand
AGTCGAGGCCCGCCGTCTATCTCGTCTCCCTCATCGGTACGGGGTTTGCTGACGCGGCGTTTAGAACGCGATCCTGCTTTTTCGGCCAAGGTCGTTTCGCCTTCGTCAAAATCTTCGGTGACTGGTTCGCCATCGGCGCTAAAACCGGAAAGAACTTCGATTTTGCGTTCGGCGCGTTCCAACAAGCCGTAACAGGATTTAAGTTTTCCAACCCCTTCTTCGTACAGTTTGAGCGACTCTTCGAGCCCGGCCTCGCCCGATTCCAGACGGCGTACCAACTTTTCGAGGGTCGCCAATTCTTCTTCAAACGCGGGAGAAGCGGCCGCCTCGCGGGCTACCTTCTTTTTCGCCATATCTCTAACTTTCTAAGCTTGTTCGGAAGCGGCCGACTCGACTCGGCTTGTGAGCCGTCCTGTCGGCAAGATGGTTTCGATTCGATCTCCGACGGCGACTTCGTCAGCCGATCGCAAGACCTCGCCATGTTGGTTGCGAGTCACGCTATAGCCGCGCGATAAAACGGCTAGCGGCGAAAGCGATTCGAGCCGCGCCGAGGATTCGCGCAGCTTGTGACGCCCCAATTGCAACTGTTGACGCACCGCCGTCAAGATCCGCTGGTCGATCCCGTCTAGCATGCGCTGGGCGTCATGGATCAACGCATACGGTTTGTCAAAAACGGGGCGTTCGGCCAGCGCGTCTAAGCGGCGTCGTGCGAGTAGAGCGCGTTGGCGTAGCGACTGCGACAAACGAATGCGAAAATTGTCGAGCGACTCGCTCACTTCGCTTTGCGACGGAACGCATAGTTCGGCCGCTTCGCTCGGAGTAAGCGCTCGGACGTCCGCCGCCATATCGCTGAGCGTGACGTCGATCTCGTGTCCTACGGCCGAAATGACCGGAATTTCGCATTCGGCGATTGCGCGCACGACCGGCTCTTCGTTAAAGCACCACAAGTCTTCCATGCTGCCGCCGCCTCGCGTGGCGACCAAAACGTCGGGACGAGGGCGCAGTTTGGCCGCTTTTTTGATGGCCGCGGCAATCTCTTGAGCGGCCCCGGTCCCTTGCACGCGAGTCGGTATCACCAAGACGTCGGCGCCGCGCCACCGCCGGCGCATGACTTCCAAAAAGTCGCGTATCGCGGCGCCGGTCGGGCTGGTCACCACGACGACCCGCCGCGGAAAACGGGGCAACGCACGTTTTAAGTCAGGGTCAAAAAGCCCTTGGGCCGCCAATTTTTGTTGCAGCTTTTGCAGCGCTAACTGCAGGGCGCCAACCCCTTGCGGTTCGATCTGACGGATCACCAGTTGGTAACTGCCGCGCGGCGCGTAAACGTCAAGGTCGCCGCGACAGATGACTTGTTGTCCATCTTCTAGCTCAAACGGCAATTTGGCCGCCGTCGTTTTCCACATCACCGCGCGAATTTGTGCGGCGTCGTCTTTCAGCGTTAGGTAAACGTGCCCGGAACGGGGTTGCGCCAAGTTCGAGATTTCGCCGCTCACCCACACAGCCGGAAACGCCGTTTCAAGCGTTCCCTTGATTAGAGACGTTAGTTGCGCAACGGTTAAAACGGGCGGCTGATCGCCTGCAACTTCCCAAGGAGGAACGTCAACATCCATGCGGCGTACAACGAAAAAAGGGGCAGGCCAACAATTGAAATATTCACAGCCCAAGGTAGCAGATTTCGCTTCGCACTTCAGCAGACAAGCCGCGTCCCCGGGGCGGTTTGTCGCATCCGAAATTAATTTTGTTGTGATTTTGTAGGTTTTTGTCTAGGCTTTGGCTGTTCATGTTGGCTTTTTAGCCGAAACATGATTCGCCTCATTGCTGGGAGAAAATAATATGCGACATGCGAAGCGAGCGGGGTTCACGTTAGTGGAACTATTGGTCGTGATTGCGATCATTGGCGTTTTGATCGCTCTATTGCTGCCGGCGGTTCAACAGGCTCGCGAAGCGGCGAGGCGGATGCAGTGCACCAACAATCTAAAGCAAATTATGTTGGCCACGCACAATTTTGAAAGCACCTACGGCAACATTGTGCCAGGTACTCAGCGCGGTGATCGAAACGGCATGCCTGATCTGGCCTCGCATTGGGGCTGGGGAGCATTTTTGCTTCCGTTCATCGAGCAAAGCCCGATGTATGAACAGCTTGACCTTAACAAGCTGACAGATACTGCCAATCACTTACGAGCGGCGATTACCGATGCGGATAAGTTGGCTCTAATTCAGACGCCGATTGACGGATATCGTTGTCCTAGCTCGACGATGCCTGATTTGAACGTCGGCTGCGACGAAGACGGCGTTAACATTCGCAGTCTGCCCCCCATCACTTCGGGAACCGGCGTACCAGCCGCTTCTAGTTCGTACGTTGGCAGTTCCGGGCATCGAAACTTGCCGCGATGGGATCGCAATTACGGAACCGGCGCTTTAGTTCCCGTGGGAGAATACTCGTTCAAAGATCATGCGCCGCTACGATTCGCCGACATCGTAGACGGGCTTTCCAATACCATCTTTTTTGGCGAACGCGCATGGATCGTGAGGGCGAATGACGGGACCCAAGTTATTGCCGGCGCGGCGACGTGGGCGGGGGCGCACACCCTGCTAGAGAATGGCGCCGATTCTGGAGCGAATCGAGTTCACACCGGTTCGTTGTCGAGTGCGCGAGCACGTATTAATGAAGCGCCGGGCGGAAGCTATGACTATTCGCGACGCTCGTTTAGCAGCCAACATCCTGGCGGTGCGAACTTTGCCCTGGGCGACGGTTCAGTCAGGTTCCTGGCCGAAACGATCGAGCATAAAGTGCAAACGTGGCCTGCTCTTGGCGGTGAGTGCGCGTTCGATTACCTCTTGCACCGTGCCGATGGTCAGCCTGTCACGATTCCCTAGCCAACAGTAGAAAACCATCATGCAGATTCTATTACTAGGCGAGACGGGGCGCTGGCTGAGCGTGGCGTTGTTGCTGACCGCTTGCGGCTGTGCGGGAGAACAGCTTGACCCCGAGTATAAGCCGGTTACGGGGACGGTAACGCTAGATGGCCGGCCGTTGCCCGACGCTCAACTTTCCTTCGTTCCATTAGGCTCGGGAAGTTCGGGAAGCGGTTTCACCGATGAGAGCGGCAAGTATCAGCTATATTACGCCGCTCGTCGTCCAGGTGCGAAATTTGGCGAAAACCGAGTCTTTATCACCAAGAGCAAACCGTCGACTGGCAAGCAAGGTGAATTTGCCGGCATGCGCGAAGCCGACATTGAAATGTTGCCTGCTCGCTATAATCGAAAAACCGAGTTAACCGCGAATATTGAAGACAAGCGAAATGTGATCGACTTCGACCTGAAGTCAAAGTAAGCGTTTCAATGCCGAGTGCGAAAGTCCTTAGGCCGCTTTGCTGAAAGCGATTTCGGCCGGTTGCATTTCGCTCAAATCAATCGCTCCGTCCGTCGCGCGACTCCAATACGGATCGTGCATCGCCGTAGCCCGATGAGCGCCCAACGGAGCGCTGCGCGGCCGTGCGGCGACTTCGCCTTCCATACGCTTGCCCGAAGCGGCCCATGCCTCGGCTTGGGCGGTAATTTGATTCAACAAGTTTTCGACCCGCTGGCGTTGCGTTTCGATTTGCTCGCGATTTAGATTGGGCGGTATCGTGACTCCGGGGCCCATCAACCCGCGTCCGCGCGAAAACAGGCGAGGAACGGCGAACCGATCCCAAGTATTCGCTCGCTGGGGACGGTCAAAGCCGAACCCCATGGGGATCAACGGCAAGCCAAGTCGTGACGCAAGATAGATCGGTCCGGGCGCCAAACGGCGACGCGGCCCGCGTGGGCCGTCAGGCGTGATCGCCAGGTGCATGCTTTTGGATTTTTCGAGCAATTCGAGCAGCGCCGTCGCTCCGCCGCGTTGCGAAGAGCCGCGAACCGTATCAAAGCCCATCATCGTCGCCGTATGCGAGAGCCATTCGGCGTCGCGATGCTTGCTAAGCAGCATGGCGATATTGCAATAGGGCCGCAAGTAAAGCGGAAAGCTGATGTACTCATGCCAAAAAATATAGATGTAGCGTCGATTATTTTGCGGATAGGCAGGGTCAAGCCGCGGATCGTGATACGCAACGCGCAAATCGAGCGTATCGAGCCAATGTCTGACCGTCTCGTGCAGCGCAAAGCCGCCCAACCGTAACCACCAACGATTCTTTATCGCCATGCGAGCTTCCTATCTCGCGATCCGCGGCAAACGGATCCTATTACGAAGCCGACGCCGGCAAATTCCATTCGCCGGTAAACACCTCCGTCGCTTCGCCTGTCTTATACACGCAATTATCGGCTTCGTTCCACTCCAATTGCAGGTCGCCGCCGAGCAGATGATTCAAAATAGTTCGCTCGGTTCGCCCTGTTAATACCCCGGCGACGCTAACGGCCGACGCTCCGGTGCCGCATGCTAGCGTTTCGCCGGACCCTCGTTCCCAAGTGCGCTGCCGAACTTCTGTCGGCGAGATCACCTCGACGAATTCGACGTTCACCCGAGACGGAAAATATGCCGAACGTTCGATCTGCGGCCCGATGGTTTGCACCAATGCGTCCGTCGCTTCGTCGACATAGATGACGCAATGCGGATTTCCCATCGAAACGCAGGTCGCCGCGAACGTCTGCCCCGCAATCTCCAGCGGTTGATTCACGACAGGCGTCGCTTCAAAACTGGTCGGTATCTTTTTCGCATCTAAGATGGGTTCACCCATATTGACCCGAATGCGTTTCGCAAGGCCTTGGTCCGCATCAATTTGCACGGTCAAAACCCCTGCCCCGGTCTCGATTTGCATCGTCTCTTTTTTGGCGATGTCATGATCGAACGCAAATTTGGCGACGCAGCGAAGCCCGTTGCCGCACATTTCCGACTCGCTGCCGTCAGCGTTAAACATCCGCATTTGGGCGTCCGCTATTTTAGACGGACAAATCAAAATCAGTCCGTCTCCCCCAATCCCAAAATGGCGATCCGATACGAGCGGCGCCAGTTTCTCAGGAGGGGCGGGCAACGCTTCGGCGAAGCAATTGACATAGACGTAATCGTTACCGATGCCGTGCATCTTGGTGAAGCGCATTCGATCTTTCCAGCAGAAGACTATCAAAGAGTTTGACCGCCCGATTTTATCGGTTTAGTGCATGCGGCGGTACGCGGGGTTCGCGGTCAGATTGGACTGATCGTCGAGACGCCAAAGCCGAGAGCGGTCGTTATTCTTATCCGCTGACGTCGAGCATGCCCCCCTTTTGCCCCGACGCGTCTCGTCCGCGCGGCGGTTCGGGGGGAAGGTCTGCCGGTTCGTACTCGTTAAGCTGCTCGTTCGCTTCGTCCTGAACTTCCCAAAGTCGGCGACCATCGGCGTCGCGATCAGAAGATTCTTGCGTTTCGTCAGGATCACCGACCCCGGCCGCTTTGATCGCTTTTTGGTCGGAGTCGACTTTCCGCGCTTGATTGCTCGTTTCCTGGCGGTTTTTGTCGACCTCGCTCGAGGCGTTCTGTGCGAGCGGCGAAGCGGCCAACGAACTGACGATGGCGGCGCCGGTAGGACCAATACTCATCGAAATCTCCTTGCTGTAAAGGAGTTAGGTTCAATCGATCCCGTAATTCGCGTGAACTGCGGCAAGCGGAGCAAGAATAATTGCCAACAGACGTACCGTCGCCGCAGGTCGCCAGGATTGCTCTCTCTAAAAACTAGGTCACCAGTCGTTGATTGTCCAAAACGGTTTAGTCAAGAAGCCCCTATCGACTTAGTTCGGCAAATATTAAGACAAGAATCGCCTATTTAGGGTGAATTAGTGCGCAAAAGTCTTGCGATTCAGGCCCCGAAGAAATACGATTCAAGGCAATATTTTATTGTTTTTTGTGAATAGGGGCGTATTTTATGCTTTCCTCAACATCTATACGGCAAAATCGAACGGTCGGTTTTACGCTGGTCGAGTTATTGGTGGTGATCGCGATCATCGGCGTTTTAATTGCGTTGCTGCTGCCTGCGGTGCAACAAGCGCGCGAAGCGGCTCGTCGGATGGATTGCACGAACCGTTTGAAGCAGTTCGGGCTCGCTTACCACAACTATCACGACACGCACGGTAATTTTCCGTCGGGCCAAATCGTGAACGGACAAGACGGTCCCTGCATGGATCGCCCCAACGCATCAGGCAGTCGCGCTCCCTGGTCAGTGTTGATTTTGCCGTTTTTGGAGCAACAAAACCTGCACGATCAATTTCGGTTCGACGAGCAATTTTCGATCAATAACCAACATCAAGGGACCGCGACGAACCATGCGCTGCAGTGGTCGACCAATACGGCGTATCACTGTCCTAGCGATCCTTTGGCGGTTGACATGCACCCCAGCTATTTGGCATGTGCCGGCGGCGGTCCAGCTCCGACGGGCTCGCTGCCCACGATTGATCAGGGATGCAAAGCGACTGCGACTTCTTCGTTCGTTCTCTACTACAACGGAGTTTTTTGGATCAATTCCAAGACGAAGTTTCGCGACATGCTAGACGGTACGTCCAACTCTTACTTGAT
>JBITAD010000582.1:0-6574 GCA_044439945.1 Blastopirellula sp. JB062 | reverse complement strand
GCCGGGAATCGCTAGCAATATCCAGGCCACGTTATAGTTGACACGGCCGGGCGCGTATCGGTGATCGGCGGCTTGATCCATCGAGGGGATCAGGAACAAGTCGATGATCCAACCGATAAAGAACAGTCCGAGCGTGAAAAACCAAAGGGTCCCGGTAATGGGGCGCCCGTAATAAAACCGATGCGCGCCAAAAAAACCGAAGATCCAACAGATGTAGCCGATGAGCAACGAGTGCGTATTGCCTTGATTCATCAAAATCCTCTGCGAGCGAAATCAGGAGAGAGTCTTGTTGAACTATTCGTGTTTGCCGGTCGAATCTTGCAGGCGAGCCCGTTTATTGGGTTTGATGGGCCGCCAGCAATTTTTTGGCCGCCTCGACCCGATCTTCGGGCACAAGGACGCGTGCTTGAAAAACGCCGGTAAAACCGCCTTGATGGGCGTTTTCGATGGTGCACGGAATTTCTTGGTCGGCCAGCGCGATCCGAATGATTTCGGCTTGGCTCTCGTCGTAGGCGGTAAATACTTCGGTCCAGTTGATATCGGTCATGGCGTTTCTCGCAATCGAGGTGAAATCAATCTGCCGCGTAGCGCATGTATTGTACCCCATCGGGCGTCTAAGAAAGCAAAATTGAAAAATTGCGAAGTCGGCGATCTGCGGGAATAATGGAATTCTTGCGATTAGTACGAACAGGGGAGGGGAGATGGCACTAATTTTGACGCTAGTCGTGTTGAACTTGCCGATCTATTGGCTGATTGGTTGGGTGATGTTCGACACGACGCATGGCGCCGTCGACTCTTTTTGGGAGACGACGATTGCGATATTAAAAGCGGTATTCGTGCCGCGTTATTTACGCGTGCTGACCGATGATGAGTCGGACGGCGATTTTAGCGTCTTCAATACGCTGTTTTTTCTGGTATCGTGCGTGGCCGTGGTCGCCGGCGAATATTATTTGCTAACCAAGTATCTCTGGCCTGCCGAGTAGACGGGGCGATTCGATTCGATACGATCCGGTCCTTTTATTGCGAAACGAACTGCTTTGAGCGAAACCATTCAGTTTGCCGACGTCGTTTGCTGCGGTTGCAGTTGCTTGTGCGATGATTTGCAAATCATCGTCGAAGATGGCCGAATTGCGCAAACGTCGCCTGGATGCCCGCAAGCGGAACGATATTTTACGCTGGCAGCGGACGACCAAGGCGAGTGCGTCATCGAGGGCGAAGCGGCGACGCTGGCCGCTGGCGTTGCGGCGGCCAGTCAGTTGTTGGCCGATGCGAAGTCTCCACTTTTGATCGGGCTGGGCGAGTTGACGATCGAAGGGCAACGCGCGGCGCTCGATTGGGCGGATCGACTCGGCGCGTATGTCGACGCAGGCAATCCGGCCGAGCCGGATCCGAGCGGCGCGGTTTTGCAGTCGACCGGTTTGATCACAGCGACCTTGGGGGAGATCCGCGATCGAGCCGACGTCATCCTTTTTTGGAATGCGGATCCGGCGGCGACCCAGCCTCGACACTTGGAACGATTTAGCTTGGATGCGGCCGGCCGTTTTTTGCAAGCTCCGCGCGCTGCCCTGGCGATTGACGAAACGTCGACTGCAACTTCGGCACGGGCCGATACTTTTTTGGCGACGCCGAAAGAGCGAAACTTGGAAACGGCCCATGCATTGCTCGCGCTGGCTCGCAAACGTCCAATCGATCGTCAGCAGGTCGAGAACATCGCGCTGATCGAGCAGATCCATCAGCGGTTGTCGTCGGCCGTCTATGCCGCAATTATCTGCGGCCCCAACTTTTACGGCGGACCTGACGGAGCGACGTCGTTAGAAACGTTGGCCGACTACGTGCGTGAGTTAAACCGTGACCGACGCGCGATTGTGACGCTAGAACGAAGCGGCCCGAATTGGATCGGCGCGGCCGAGTCGATCGCATGGCGAACCGGTTATCCGAGCCCGATGCGATTTGCGGTCGACGGTCCGCAATACGATCCGACAGGCTATCGCTCGGCCAAGTTGCTTGAGCGGGGGCAAGTCGATGCGATCATTCGATTCGACGGCGATTGGCTGACCCAGGCCGATCCGCAATATTTGGCGGCGCTCGATAAACTGCCGACGATATCGTTCGGCTGGCGGCAAGATCAGCGCGGCAAGGGGATCGCTTTTCGCGTGGCCAAGCCGGGTGTCGAATGCGGCGGAAGCATGCATCGCCAAGACGACGTGCCGCTGCCGCTGACCCAACTGCTGCCAACCAGCCGGCCGACGACCGAAGCGATCATCCGGCAGGTCTCGCAAGCCGACTAAACGCGTATTGCGTCGCTTATCGCACGACGCAAATGAAACACTTCAGATATTGCGTCTCGGGACAGGTCACCATTGTCGGGTGATCGATCGCGGCGCTGCGTTGTTCTAGCAATTGGATATCGCGCCCCGATTTTTGCGCTACGCCGAGCAGCGTCATTTGAAAATCGTCGCGCGAGATGTTGCCGGAGCAACTGCACGTGACCAAAATGCCGCCCGGGTTTAGCAGGCGAACCGCTTGGCGATTGACATGAAAGTAAGCTTTGAGCGCTTCGTTGACATTGCGCCGCGTTTTGGTGAACTTCGGCGGATCAAGAATGACGGCGTCAAATTTTTCGTCGGCGTCGACCAACGCTTTCAAATGATCAAACGCGTCGACCGATTCGAATTGAACATTGGAAAGCTGATTGCGTTGGGCGTTGCGCCGCGCCAGTTCGATCGCTTTGTCGCTGCCGTCGATGCCGATCACTTCGCGGGCTTTTCCGAGCTTGGCGGCCGTCAAACTGAAACCGCCGGTGTAACAAAACATGTCGAGCACGCGCCGCCCGGCCAAGTATTGGGCCGCGGCGACTCGGTTTTCGCGTTGATCAAGGTAGAAGCCCGTTTTTTGTCCGCCAGAGAGATCAAGCTCGAACTCGATGCCGTTTTCTTCCATGAAGATCGGCGTTTCGGGGACTTCGCCTTGCAGCACGCATGGCTCGATCGAGATTCCTTCCGACTTCATGACGCCTGCTTCGCCGCGCAAGGTAACGCTGCTAGGCGAGATCAGCTCGTTAAGCGCCGCGACGATCGAATCGAGCCGCCGGTGCATCGCCAACGCATTGATTTGCAAAACGACATGTCCGGCGAAGTAGTCGACGATCAGCCCGCTCAGTCCGTCCGCTTCGCTATAAACGAGCCGGCAGCCGGCGTTTTCGCGGAACAGGCCGAGTTGCCGTCGGGTCTCGATGGCCGCTGCAATTTTTCGCTTCCAGAAATCGTCGGTCAGCGGTTGATCGACCTCCCAGCTGTAGAGCCGTGCGTGAATGCGGCTTTTGCGGTTCACGATTCCGTAGGCGACGAATCGCCCATGATCGCCGACAAGCTGCACGACGTCACCGTCGGAGGCGGCCGAATCGATATGATCAAACGCGGAATGCAAAGCCCAAGGGTGACGCCCATACAAGGGTTGCGCCTTGCGGGGGCGCAAGATCGCTTTGGGGACGCCGTGAGCAGGTTGTTGTTGCGACATGTTGGATGCGTGGCGACGTTACGTCGCGTTCCTTTCTGCGGCGACGGCCAGCGTCCGATCGATGCGGGCTAGGCACGAATCTTTTCCCAATATGTCGAGACAGTCGAACAGGCCGGGGCCGACTCCTTGGCCGGTCGTAGCGACGCGAACCGCGTGAATGATGGCGCCGATTTTGATCGACTGGGCGTCGACGAAGTCGTGCATCGCTTTGTCGAGCGTCGGCACGTCCCATGTTTCGAGCGCCGCGAGCGTCTCGCGAAATTTGGTAAGCAGCTCAAGCGCTTGCGGATCGCCCAAACGTTTGGCGAACGCTTTTTCGTCGTACTTCATTTGATCGTCGGCGACGAAGAAGTAGTCGGCGTAGTTGATGATGTCGCCGAGCACTTTCAGCCGGTCGCCGCACGCTTCGATAATGCGCGTCAGTTTGGGGCCGGCCTCGCATGGCGCGGGGTCGGCGATCAAGCCCGCTTGCTGCATGAACGGCAGGCATTTGGCCGTTTTTTGTTTGAGCGGCAACTTTTGCATGTACCGGTCTTGGAAAGCCCACAACTTTTTACAGTCGAAACTGGCGGGCGCCTTGGTGACCCGATCGAGCGAAAAGTTAGCGATCATTTCGTCGATCGTCAGATCTTCGGTCTTGTCGTCAAGCGACCAGCCGAGCAGCACCAAGTAGTTCAAGATCGCTTCAGGCAGATAACCGGTTAACTCGTAAAAGTCGACGATCACCGGGTTAAAGGTGTCGGCCGAGGTTTGCAGGTTAATTTGCTGGGCGATCGTTTCGCCATGTTCGTTCAGGCGTTTAAAATCGGCGTTCTTCAGATACTTTTCGAGCTTTCGTTTGCTTAGCTTGTTTTTGCTGCCGGGCTCGGCGACGTACGGCAAGTGAGCGTATTGCGGCAGTTCGTAGCCGAGCGATTGCCCAATAAAAATTTGACGCGGCGTGTTCGACAAATGTTCTTCGGCGCGAATGACATGCGAGATTTGCAAATCATGGTCGTCGACGACGCTGGCCAAGTGATAAAGACAAGTGCCGTCGGCGCGTTGAATGACATGGTCGTTCTCTTTCGACCATTGAAATTCGACGTCGCCGCGGACGCTGTCGGTGAAAGCGCAAACGCCTTCGCGAGGCATCTTCAGACGTACGACGCAACTGCGACCTTCCGCTTCCCATTTGGCTCGCTGCTGATCGGTTTCGGCCATGAAAGCGCGGCTGTATTGAAAGGGGCGTTTTTCGGCTTCGGCCGCTTTGCGCTCGGCGTCTAGCTCGGCCGGCGTCGCGTAGTCGTAATAAGCGAAACCGTCGTTGAGCAGTTGTTGAGCGGCGGCTTGATAACGCTCGAGCCGTTGCGATTGATAATAAGGCTCGAACGGGCCGCCCGCTTCAGGGCCTTCGTCCCATTGCATGCCGAGCCAGCGGAACCCGTGCAGAATGGGCGCCAAGGCTTCGTCAACGTTGCGTTGTTGATCGGTGTCGTCGATCCGCAAGATAAACTTGCCGCCGTGTCGTTTGGCGAAGAGCCAGTTGAACAGCGCGGTGCGGACCCCGCCGATATGAAGGTATCCGGTCGGACTGGGAGCGAATCGTGTGCGAACCATGATGATCTGGATCTGCTAGTGCGGACGGAAAGAAGTATCGAACCGACCAGCTTAAAGCGTCCGCCCGCCGCCCGCAAAGGGGCATTCGATCCAAGCAGGTCGAGCCGACGACGAAGTTAGGTCGTCGAAATGGCCTGATCGCGTCGTTCGTAGGTGCGGCCTTCGCCGCCGTTTTTGGATTGATCGACCGCGATTTGGTACAGGCGTTTGCCGCCAGGGGTCGGATATTCGCCGCTAATGCAGGCTTGGCAAAGATGATCTTTCGACAGGCCGACGGCGCGAGAAATTGCCGGGCGCGGCAGGAAGCGGACGGAATCGGCGCCTAAGGCGACCGCCATCTCGGCCTGCGCTTCTTCGGTCAATTGCCCGTCCGGCAGAAACGCCGGAGCGAATAATTCGCCGATGGTCGACATGTCGATGCCGTAAAAGCAAGGAGCGATGATCGGCGGACAAGCGACTCGGACGTGGATCTCTTTTACGCCCCCTCGTTCGCGCAGCCGATTTAGCAGCACGCGCATCGTCGTCGAACGAACGATCGAATCTTCGACCAGGAAGATTCGTTTGCCTTCCAGCACTTCGCGTAGCGGGGTGTATTTAATTTCGGCGGCCCGGCGGCGCTGATTGCCGGTTTCGATAAACGTACGTCCCGAGTATCGATTGCGGATCAGCCCTTCGCGCGACGGGATGCCGAGTTCAAACGCCATGGCGTCGGCCGCCGCTTTGCTCGTGTCTGGCACCGGTACCACGATCGTATCGTCGTCGATCGTTACCCGGCCGTCGGCGCGTTCCATCTTCGCGAGTTCGACGCCCAAATTGGTTCGAGTCACATAGACGCTCTTGTCGTCTAACGTGCTGGCGACGTTTGCGAAATAGATCCACTCGAAAAAACAGTGTGCGTTGCGAGGCGATTCTGCGAATTTATGAATCGCGAATTTGCCTTGCGAGATCGTGATCGCATGCCCTGGCTCAAGCGATTTGACGCTTTCGGGTTCAAAGCCGAGGTTCAACAGCGCCACGCTTTCGCTCGCCGCCGCAAACATGGGGCCTTCGATCGCATAGCAAAGCGGTTTGACGCCGAGCGGGTCGCGAGCGATCAGCATGTCGCCTTCGGCGTTAAGCATGACCAGGCTATACGCCCCGTCAAAGCGGCTGCCGGCGCGGCGAAGCGCTTCGATCAACGGCACTTTGCGTTCGCCGTTCATCTCGCGGCTCAGCTCGTGCATGATGATTTCGGTGTCGGTTTCGCGGGCCAGGTGATGGTCGTTGTCGGCCAGCAGGCGATCGCGCAGTTCGTCGTAATTAGCCAATTGCCCATTAAAGGCGAAACTGAACCATTTGTGCTTGATAAGATGATGCCGCTCAAACGGCTGGGCGTAGCTGCGATCATCTTGGCCGCAGGTCGCATAACGGACATGGCCGATGGCGGCGCAGCCGGCGTATTCGCGCATCAAGGCTTCGCTTT
>JBITAD010000581.1:0-6577 GCA_044439945.1 Blastopirellula sp. JB062 | reverse complement strand
CACGGCATGAACGCTTTGGCGCTGACCGACCATGGCAATCTGCATGGCGCGCTGCAATTCTACCGCGCCTGCAAATCGAACGACATCAACCCGGTGATCGGGTACGAAGCTTACATCGCTCCGGGCAGTCGATTCGAGAAGTCGGGAAAACAACGCGACTCGAACTATCACTTGACGCTGCTAGCGCAAAACAAACAAGGTTTTCGCAACTTGGTAAAGCTTGCGTCGGCGGCTTATCTCGAAGGCTTTTATTTTAAGCCTCGGATCGATAAGGAACTGCTCGAGAAATATAACGAAGGGATCGTCTGTCTCAGCGGTTGCGTCAGCAGCGAGTTTTCGCGCACGATTTTGCGCGGCACGTCGACCGAAGATTTGGAGCGTGAAGGAGCTGAGGTCGCGTCTTGGTTTCAGCGCGTTTTTGATGATCGCTACTTCGTCGAGATCATGAACAACGGGCTCGACATTCAGCGTATGCAGCTCGAAGGCGCCGTCGACATCGCCAACAAGATCGGCGTGCCGTTGGTAGCGACCAGCGATACGCATTACGTCGATCAAGAAGACGCCGAAGCGCAAGACGTAATGCTGTGCATCAATACCGGCAAATTTCGGACCGATACGAATCGGATGCGAATGGAGAACGACCAGTTCTTCTTACGTTCGCCCGAGCAGATGTACGCCGATTTCCCTGGTCTGGAGCATGCGGTCGGTCGGAGTCAAGAGATCGCCGATACGGTCGACATTGACCTGGAATTAGGCAAACGCCACTTTCCCACTTATACCCTGCCGCCTGAAAAAACGGCGGACGAATACCTCCGCGAGCTCTGCATACAAGGCTTGAAAGAGCGGTACGAGGGCAACGAAGAGATGCTGCCTAACGGCGAACTTTCGGAGGTCGTCATGGCTCGTCTCGATCGCGAACTGGGCGTGATCAGTCGACTCGGCTTTCCCAACTACTTTTTGATCGTTTGGGACTTCGTGGTCGAAGCGCGCAAGCAAAATATCCCCGCGACGGCGCGCGGCAGCGGCGTCGGCGCCATCGTCTGCTATGCCCTATACATGAGCCATGTTTGCCCGATCAAGTATGACTTGCTGTTTGAGCGATTTCTGGACGAAAACCGCTTAGAAGCGCCCGATATCGATATCGACTTCGACAAAGAGCGGCGCGGCTTGGTCATTCGTTACGTTAAAGACAAATATGGCGAAGATAACGTCGCGCAGATCGGCACCTTCGGCACGTTGGCCGCGCGAGCGGCGATCAAAGACGTCGGCCGCGCGCTCGGCCTGCCGCTCGATCGGGTCAACGCGATCACCGGCATGGTGCCGGAAACGTTGGGCATCAAGCTGAAAGCGGCGATCGAAACGAGCGAAGAGCTCAAACAAGCGTACGAAAACGACGGCGAAACCCGCGAAGTGCTCAACCTGGCGATGAAAATCGAAGGTTTGGCGCGCAACGTCGGCACGCATGCCGCGGCGGTGGTTATTGCCGATCAACCGCTGACTGAGTACGTCCCGCTTTGCCGCGTCACCGGCAAGGAAGATTTGATCACCCAGTGGTCGATGAACGACGTCGAAGACGCCGGTCTGCTCAAGATGGACTTTCTGGGTCTTCGCAACTTGACGATCTTGCGCAATGCGATCGATCTGATCGAGAAACGCGAAGGCAAGCCGTTCGACATCCACAAGATACCGTTAGATGACGAAGAGACCTTCGCCTTGTTGCGGCGCGGCGAAACGAAAGGGGTGTTTCAGCTAGAAAGCGGCGGTATTCGCGATCTGTTGCGCCGTATGCGGCCTGACAGTTTTCTCGACATTATCGCGACCAATGCGCTTTATCGACCAGGTCCGCTAGAAGGAGGCATGGTCGACGAATACATCGAAGTGAAAAACGGTCGTAAAGCGGCCGAATACAAACACGAGGTGCTGGAAGAAATTTTGGAAGAGACCAACGGCGTGATGGTCTACCAAGAACAAGTCATGCGGATTTTAAATCGTCTCGGCGATATTCCTCTCGCGAAAGCGTATACCTGCATTAAGGCGATCAGCAAGAAGAAAGAAGCGCTGATCCAACAGAACCGCGAACAATTTATGATCGGCGCGGTCGCCAAAGGCTTGACTAAAAAAGAAGCCGAAGAATTTTGGGAGATGATCGTCAAGTTCGCCGGTTACGGCTTTAATAAAAGCCATTCGACCGCCTACGCCCTGGTCGCCTACCAAACGGCTTATCTAAAGTCGCACTATCCGAAAGAGTTCATGGCGGCGCTCTTGTCGGGCGATATCTCGGGGCGAAATTTCAAAACGAAAGACGCTCTCGTCGAACATATGGAAGACTCGGAACGAATGGGGATCGAGGTCGTCGCGCCTGACGTGAATACCTCGGACGTCGAGTTCTCGGTAGTCGACGGCAAAATTCCGTTCGCGCTGAGTGCGATCAAAGGATGCGGCGGAGGCGCCGCCGACGCCATCGTGGCCGCGCGACGCAAAGACGGGCCGTTCACCGACATTTTCGACTTCTGCGAACGAGTCGACGCGTCGCAATGCAATCGCTCGGCGATCGAAACGTTGATCAAAGCGGGCGCGTTCGATTCAATGTCGAACAACCGCGCTCAAATCAGTTCGGTTCTTGACAAAGCGATCCAATCGGGCGCGGCCGCTCTCGCCGATCGTAAAGCGGGTCAAAAGAATCTGTTCGCCGCCATGGAAGAAGCGAGCGGCGCCGCGGCGAAGGAGATTAAACTGCCGGATGTCGAAGAATGGAACGAACGCGAAAAACTGCTTTACGAAAAAGAAGTTCTCGGTTTCTTTCTCACCAGCCATCCGCTTGCCGAGTATGGGCAGTCGTTCTCGATCTACTGCACCCATACCACGCTCAACATTCCGCAATTGAAAGACAAGCAAGAGGTCGTCATGGGCGGCATGATCTCTTCGATCAAGTTGGCGCATACCAAACGCGCCCGCCCAGGTAGTAATAATACGAAATACGCCAACTTCGATCTGGAAGACGTCGACGGTGCGATCCGCTGTATTATGTGGCCGGAACAATACGCGAACTTCGGCGATCTGGTCAAAGCGGAAGCGGTGTTCATCGTCGAGGGGCGAATTGACAAACGGGGAGGCGATGACGAAGCGAATTTGATCGTCAACAATCTGGTGCCGATCGAAGACGCCCACGCACGCTACACCAAAGGAGTCCGGATTCGGATCGACGAGGCGAATCATGGCGCCGATATTTTGCCGAGTTTGAACGAAATCTTGCGCGCGTACCCGGGCGACTGCGACTTGCAACTTGTCCTACAATTGGCGGACGGCTACGCCGCTTTGTTGCGGACATCGCGCCGGGTCGACGTCTCGCTGGAGATGCGAGATCGGGTGGATCAATTATTAGGTGAAGGAAATTTCAAATTGATTACGGCCCCGCCCACTTCGCGCAGATCGAGCAGCAATTAGCGTAAATCCATTTACAGCAACAGATTACGCCGATAAATCGGAAGGCGCGGACTAGCGAGAAATAAAATCGTCACAGTCGGCGCCTTTTTTGATGATTGCTTGCCTTCCCTATTTTCCCAAATTAAGATCAAAGGGACAGCTGATTTACGGCAATTTGCCCAGTGTCGGCTGTAACGGCTTTGCCCGCTCCTCTTTCGCCGCTCGCTTGACTAGCGGCGAGCATTTCGCGCCAACCCTTTCTTGCTGCGTATTTCGACCAAGGATCAGACATGGATTTCCGCTTAAACCGGCTTTATCACCTGTTGCTGGCGACGTTCGCCGTCGGATTTTTGGTTGCGCCGGCCGCGGCACAAAATAATAACGGCGGCAACGGCACAGATAATATCGAGCAATCCGGCATTTACGTCGACGCCCAAGGGGTGCTTCGGATGCAACGAGCCGTCGATCCGAGCGGCCAACTCATGCGTCAACGCTTGGCGGCGGCCAACGCGGCCCTTTCTCCCGAACTGAAAAAATCGAGCAAGCTGCGTAAGATCTCGCTAAACCGGCTAGAAAAAGCGCTTGCTAAAGCGACCGATCAAAACAACACCATTCCGGAAGAGATGAGAAATCTCGCCGGTTTGACCCAACTAAAGTACGTCTTCTTCTATCCCGAAACAGGCGATATCGTGATCGCTGGTCCGGCGGAAGGATTCGTCAGCGATCTGACAGGTCGCGCCGTCGGTACGAAGACGGGTCAGGCCGTATTGTCGCTCGACGATTTGATCGTCGCCCTGCGAGCCTATGCCCCCGATACCAAAGGGGTTAATTTCGTCGGCGTTTCGATCGACCCAACTCCCGAAGGCTTAAAGAATTACCAGCAATACCTCGCCAGCGTCGGCACCAATCTAGCTAAAATCAATACCGCCACCCTGATCCCAGGCATGCAACAAGCACTGGGCAAGCAAGACGTGACCGTGACCGGCGTCTCGCCAAAAACCAACTTTGCCAAAGTCTTGGTCGAAGCCGACTATCGCATGAAACTGATCGGCATTGGGCTAGAACGCCCTCCGGTTCGGATTCCGAGCTATACCGAAAATACCCGTGGCGGGTCGCGTAACGCTCTACAACGTTGGTTCTTCACGCCGAATTACGAGTGCGTCAAACTCAGCGAAGACGGCCTAGCCATGGAATTGGTCGGCGAAGGCGTGCAACTGGTCGGAGCGAACGAAATGGTGACTCGCGACGGGGGTCGCGTGCAAGCAGGCGGCGAAAACCGCGCCAGCCACATTTTCACCACGACCTGTACCAAAAAGTACCCCGAGCTAGCCAAGCGTTCGCCAGTTTACGCTCAACTGCGTAACCAAATCGATATGCTGATCGCAGCCGCCTACATTCAAGAATACGATTTGTACGGTCAAGCCAATTGGAACCTCGGCGTCTTTAACGACGAGAGCCGCTATCCGGTCGAAGTTTACAACGCTCCCGAAAAGGTCGAGACCGCGGTCAACGCCGTCTGGAAAGGGTCAAAGCTCGTTACGCCGATCGGCGGCGGGGTTTCGATCAAGCCGAAACATGCGTTGCTGCCTGAGCGACAAATTCCTGATGAAGAAGGTCAGCTGCAAAAATCGCGAGCTGAAGTGACCGTGCCGGAACTTGCCGCTGATCAGTGGTGGTGGGACTAATTGACCTGGTTGATTAACTGCTGAATCAATACAAGCCGGCCTAATAAGGCCGGCTTGTTTCGTTTTCCGCATGAACGTCCAAACGTCCCGACCGGCTAATTAATCACGGCAAAACAGGCGTTGTCTTGATCCTGTTTCGCCGGTTGAGTTCCCAGCCAAGCGTTCCAACCGAGCCGTGAGGCTTTGGTCGGATCGCCCGAAAGCTGCGCTGGCGGCACTTCATCTTTCTTCAGCGTCAGTTGCACGTCAAAGTCGAGCGACGGCCCGACAAAGACTCTCGTCAATCGACCAAGCGACCATTGCCCCCGTCCGCACTGCATCGCTTGATTGCGATGCGAGGCGACGTCTATCTGCGGCGGCGCAGGAAGGAATTCGTTAAATTGTTCAAGCGTAAGCGGTCCGAGTTGCAAACGAAACTTATGTTGCAACTCCCACACCCGCCTACCGACGACCGCCGTCCTGCCCAATTGTTGGTTATGGCGTCCTCGGCCAATTCGAGTTTGTTGACTTTGTCCCAAAGCGAGCCACTGGCCTTGCAGCGGTTTGACTTCGATCGGAATTCGGAAGTAATCGACCAGCATCCGCCGCAAGTTTTCGGCAGATCGTCGTTGTTGAGCGAATAAGCCGCTATACCGCAACAATGCCAAATCGCTTACGCCCCCGTTACCGTCTGGGCGCTTTAAACGATCGCGAAGCGTCGGCAAACCGAAACCGCCCAGGCTCAACAAGCCTTGCGTAAACGCGTCGGGCGACTTCCGCTCGAACTCGCGGCGCGAATATGGAACCCAATAGCGGTTCTTCTCCCATACGCGATAGAAGAGCCGGGTCATTCGATCGTTAAACAGGTCGAACCAGTCGCGGAGCGCAAATTTGTGCTCGCCTCGAAGTTCGCGATGCAAACGCAGCAGCATCTCGGTATAGTGATGCGGCAAAACGCCGCTTGGCCCGGTCAGACCAAGAAACGTGACCGTCATTTCGGTCGCTTGCGGATCGTCCGGCGAGCCCTGAAGATCATAAATCTCGCTCGCCGGAAACGCCGACGAATTATGCGCTCGAAAACGGACGAACGGGCGCAGTTCTTCATGCTTCAGCGCCCGATTGCTTCGTTCCAACAGTCGAACTGCTTGGAAGAAATCAAACGTTTGCGGTTCTTTATACAGCCGTTCTAGAACCGAACCGGCCGGGGCCTGCAATTGCGGCGGCTTGCTTGACGCGATCATAATAGCATCGCCTCCCCGGCTCGCGGCTCATAGCGTTTGATGACGCCGCGCTGTTGCGTAACGGCGACTAATTGAGTGAACGAGTTAATATTGACGTAGAGACCGAAGAATCGCTCCATGACCGATGCGAACAAGTAAGAGCCGACCCCGTGGTACTTTTGGTCGTCGAGTTCAAGTCGTATCTCTAATCCGCGGCAAAAGCCTCCCTTTAAAGAGCTGCCGACCCGGGCGATCGTACGTTCGCAAGTT
>JBITAD010000580.1:0-6618 GCA_044439945.1 Blastopirellula sp. JB062 | reverse complement strand
CTTGCCGCCTCACGACGCGAGTCACTGCTAGAAAACGTTCTGCGAACGGCTTTGGCAGCGGCTCGCCGCGCTTGAAAAGAAAGAGTCCTGCATTGGAAATCTACCCGCGTAGATTTCTGCGGATCGCAAATCAAATTGGCTGCACGGATGCGGCTAGCAAGATTTGAATTCTGCTCGATGCGTGTACCTTGTGAATGAAGACCCGCAACCTGACCGCGTCAAGGATGACGCCGGTCGGTCGCACCCAATCGCTCCCGGAAGAGCAACGGATCCTAAGCCCCCCTGGGATACCGAGACTTTCCGGGGGCCTTTTTTTTGCGCTCACCAGAAGGCTGCCGAACTGCGATCGACCGACGCCGTTTGCCCCAGCTTTACCAAGCCAGCCAAAGCAGCATTCCGCTCCCCGCAATAAAGCACCACCAGGCGAACCAGTGCAACTTGCGTTTCTCAAGCGTGCGGACCAAAACTCCAATCGAAACGTAGCCGACCGCCGCGGCGATCAACGCTCCGCCGATAAGCTGCGACAGCGGCGTTTGCATGTCGGTCGCCGGCTCGCCGAATCGCTGCATGATTTCCCAAGCCGACGCTCCTAAAATTGCAGGCAACGCGAGCAAAAAAGAAAAGGTCGCCGCCTGCTGAGGCCGAAGCCCTGCGGTTAAGCCGGCGGCTATCGTCGTTCCGCTTCGCGAGATTCCAGGCAAAACCGCGGCCGCCTGTGCGATACCGATCATCAAACCGCGTAGCCAAGAGAGGGTACGGTAATCCGTCTCCCCCCCGGTTTGCCGACTTGTCCAGAGCAGCATCGCGCCGGTTGCTAGCAAACAACAAGCCGCAAGCAACGGGCTTTGCAGCCAATCATCGAGACCGGTCGCTTTCAACAACAGCGCTGCCGCAACCGCCGGAATCGTACCAAGGACTAAGAGTCCCGCTACGCGGCGATCTTCCGATAACAACCGAGCGATTTGACGCCAATAATAGGCGACGATTGATGCGAAGGTCCCCAGATGGAGAAAAATATTTAATTCGACCACGTCAAAACGCTCGGGCGTCGCCCCGAACAAGGCCGCAACCAAAACGACGTGTCCCGACGAGCTAATCGGCAAAAATTCGGCGATCCCCTGGACGATAGCCAAGACGATAATTTGCCAAAATGGAATATGCATGGGCAGAGAAAGTCGGGTTAGGAAGAATAGGGAAACATAGCATCCAACTAATGGTGGGGCAGGAAGCGCCAATGCTATCGCTTGGCATTTACGCACCTCGACGAAAACATTAGTCTGGAACGTTTGATTGCGGTAGGAAATGGCACATCCTTTGGGTCCGATGCGTCATAAACGACATGATCGTCGCAGATAGAAACTGCTCCGCACCGCCGCATCGAACCACTTGGCGCTGATGTCCATGCAAGAACGCCGTCCTACGTTTTTCCAACGTTACTCGCTTCTCATTTTGATGGCGGTCTTTTTCTTGGTCCCGTTCTCGTTACGGGGTGCGCGACTCTCGTTAGAGCGCATGAAAAATGACGTCAAAGATTGGCTGCCGAGCGACTTTACGGAAACGAAAGATCTCGAATGGTTTCGCGACCATTTTTTAGGCGAGCAATTCGTTTTAGTCAGTTGGGACGGATGCACCCCCGATGATCAACGCTTGGAACTGCTCGCAAAAAAATTGGTCCCTTCCGCGCCGGAAGATAGCGACAAAAAGTTTGGTGCGGACGTCGCTGATCATTCCAGCGACTTTGCCGGCGATCGATACGGTCTTTATCTGACCGGAGAGCTCTACGAGAACTGGGGCGGCGAAAACGAGAAATGGTTAAAAGGGACCGGCGAAAAGTGGTACTACATCCGGCCCGACGGCGAACTGCGAAGTTGGAACGGAGCCAGCACCATGCTGGGCGCCGCGTATCGCGGACTCGAAAGATTCTTTACCGGCGGTAACGAACTCTCAAGCGAGTACGCAGCCACCGTCGACGTCGAATATTATGATCGCCCCGCCAAGCTTCAGGCTCACTTGTTTAAATCGGTGGTGACCGGTCCGCAAGTTTTGGCTCAACTGGCCTCTCCCGGCGGCTCGCTCTTGCGCGATCCAGAAGCGGCCGACGCCGACGACTTGGCCGAAGCCGAACGCATCGCGCACCAGCGTCTGCAAGGGGTTCTGTTCGGTCCAGACGGCGAACAAACATGTTTAATCGCCACGCTTAGCGACGCCGGCAAGGTCGACCTGCGGCGGACGCTCGGTCGCGGCTTTATGGGGCGCCCGCTCGGTCGCATGCGCCAACTGGCGCTAGAGGCCGGCATTCCGCTAGAAGAGTTGCGTCTCGGCGGCCCTCCGGTCGACAACGTCGCAATCGATGAAGAAGGCGAAATCACGCTGGCACGACTCGTGCTGTTCAGCGTTGCCCTCGGCGTGGGGCTTTCGTACTTGTGTCTCCGCAGCGTCAAGCTGACGATCATGGTCTTTTTCGTCGGCGGGGTCAGCGCGATTACCAGCATGTCGCTCGTCTATTGGTGCGGCAGTTGGCCTGACGCGGTATTAATGTCGATGCCCTCGGTGGTCTACGTCCTCGGCCTCTCCGGCGCGATCCACATTATCAACTATTACAAAGATGCGGTCGAAGAAGACGGCGTATTGGGCGCGCCCGAATTGGCCGTTTCGCACGGCTGGTATCCATGCTTGATCGCAGCGCTGACCACGGCGGTCGGGCTCGGATCGCTGGCGACCAGCAACATCGCGCCGATCAAAAAATTCGGCATCTTTTCGGCCATGGGCGTATTGGCGACGCTGGCCTTGCTGTTTACCTACTTGCCGGCGGCGCTGCAGCAGTGGCCCCCCAAGGCTAAGCGAAACAAAGATGGGGGGCTACAAGCCAAGTCGCCAGTGACCGTCTGGATGGAGAACTTCAGTCTGCGAGTCGCCGATTTCATCATCGATCGCAGCACGGCGGTCGCCAGCTGCTGCTTTGTCGCCTTTCTGATCTTTGGGTTCGGGCTAACCTACATCAACACGTCGGTTCAACTGCTCAATATGTTCGACAGCCAGTCGGACATTATCCAAGATTACGCTTGGCTAGAACGCAAACTTGGCAAACTGGTTCCAATGGAACTCGTCGTTCGAGTCGAACCGCAATTGATGAGCCCCGGCGCCGACGACGCGCCGAATTCGCCCGAAGCCGCCGCACAACAAAAGTTTCAGTACACCTTTCTGGAACGCATGGAGATGGCGCAGCGCGTGCAGCAAGCGGTCGAAGAAGTCCTTGGACCGCAAGGGCGCGATTTGGTCGGCAACGGCATGAGCGTCGCTACCTTTGCGCCCGTACTGCCCGAAGCGGGCGGCACGACGCGCGACTTCGCCGTTCGCGGCGCCTACAATCGACGTCTTGAAGAGCACCGCGACGAATTTCTGAAAACCGACTATCTGCGCGAAGAAAGCGAAACCGGCGCCGAGCTATGGCGCGTCAGTTTGCGTTTGGGCGCATTGCAAAATATCGAATACGGCAAGTTCGTCACTGATCTCAAAGAAATCGCCGAGCCGGTGATCGCCGCCTATCGCAAACGCGATCAAATCTTACGACTGATCGACGAAAAGAATAACGGCGGCGGTTTCGTCACGGAAGGAGTCACGATCCTCGGCCCCAACTATATGGCCTACGATCAACAAACGGCGGCGAAACAGGCAGGCGAAGAAGTCGAGTATCAGCTCGACCCGCAAAAGGTCTTCGCCATGACCTTACGCGACTTACTGGTCAATGCGCGTTTGAGCGTCCATTATTTTGATCCGATCGGAAACGCCGAGCACCCCGACGGGAATTCTCAAGCGCGGCTCGACGCGCTGATGAAACGGGATCAATACTTCGTCGTCGTCGCCGACTCCGACAAGTACGACGTCGCCGCAATCGAATCGGCCGGCAAAACGATCATTAACGCGACCGATTACAAGTATCACCCCAGTTCTCAGCAATTAGCCGTAACCAACGACGATTTGCCTGAATTGACGGTCGTTTATACCGGCGTCGTTCCGGTCGTTTACAAAGCGGCGCGAACGCTATTGTCAAGCTTGGTCGAAAGCACCATGTGGGCGTTCCTGTTGATCGCCATGGTCATGGCCTTCGTCTTAAAAAGTTTGCGAGCCGGCGCCATTTCGATGTTGCCGAACGTCTTTCCCGTGGTGGTCATCTTCGGCTTCATGGGATTGGCAGGCATCGACGTCGATATCGGCACCATGATGACCGCCAGCGTCGCGATGGGCGTTGCGGTCGATGATACGGTCCACTTCCTCACGTGGTTCCGCTGGGGACTCGACAAAGGCTTAAGCCGTCGCGATTCGATTCGCGAAGCCTACCGTCGCTGCGCCGTCGCCATGTTGCAAACGACGATCATCGGCGGTCTTGGATTGGCCGTGTTCGCCGTCAGCACCTTTACCCCGACGCAACGGTTCGGATACTTGATGGTCTCGCTCTTAGCGGCCGCGATTGTGGGCGATCTCGTCTTCTTGCCGGCCCTGTTGGCAGGCCCGCTGGGCCGAATGTTCCGCCCCGAAAAGAAATCGCATCTTCAACATGATCCTAACGGCAGCGCTGAAGATCCCCCCGCAGATCCGGACGCCGATCATGAGAGCCCCAGCGTCATTCCGGTCGCGATTCATCGCGGCGAAAAGGGGCGAAATGACAACGGGCACGGCGACTCCGCCAGGCGGACCGATTCGCATTACCGCAGCGGCAAAAGCGGTTGATGCGACCAGGCGTTCGCTAGCGGACTCGACGTTTGCCTTTGATCGAGATAAACCGCTCGTCCGGCAGCAGCACGTTGTTGACGCGCATTCCGAATTTGTCGCCGATCTTCACCGCTTCGCCTTGTGCGATCCGATGTTCGCCCACTTCAAGATCGATTGATTCTTCGCACGACTTATCGAACTGAATGATCGACCCGATTCCCAACTCGGTGATTTCGCGCACGCGCATCTTTTTTGAAGCCAACGTCACGTTCACCTCGATGGCGATTTTCAGCAAGCTTTTCGCATAATGCGGCAGACTTTGATAGCCCGCGGGGCCGTTCTGACGAACGGCCGATTGCGTTTGCGACGTCGGTTCAGGCGTCGGATCGACCGTCAACTGCGGATCGTTTTTGGGCGTGTCGGTCGGAGACTGCGGGGCGGCGACTGATTTAAAGATCGCATCGCCTTGCGGCGCCGGCCATACCAATAGCGCCTCGCCCGATCCTCGTTCGCCCGTCAGCGGCAAACTGACGCACGCGGCGTGATCGCCGCAGCCCGCTTTTTTTAAACCGCTGCGGAGATTGTCGATCTTGCCCGCTTTAAAGTCGAGCGGCATGAAATCTTCAGGCAAGAGCAACATCCCTAGCTCTTGCGCTAAGGTCGCCAATTTGCTTTCGCCGGTCGGATCAGGGTCGGCGTACCAATCTGGAAGCAACCCGCTGCTAGCGGGAATCAGCACGATCGCCGCTTCCAAGTCTACCTTCAGTACGATCGCCAAGCCCTCTTCCTCGACGGCGACCGCCGCCGAATAGGCGCCAGCTTCTCCGACTGCTAGCGTCATCGGACTGTCGAGCGCTCGGCTCAGCGCTTCGCTCGCTTCATCTTTGCCTGCTTCACAGGCGGCGACGACTTGTTCTTTGATCTTCGCGGAGAAATCTGCCATACGACTCAAATATTCGCTTTAAAAAATTGCGGCGCAATATCAGCACGTGATCATTTCATCGGCGAACCGGCCGTTAAACTTAACCCAATCCGCAAAGTCGCCGCAATCTGCTAGCAAGCTTGAGACCGCAGTCGTCAATAAAAAGCCGCAGACGAAAGCCAGTTCGCCTGCGGTATTAGTCAGGAACATCGCTGATTTAGGAGATTGATCTAGCCAAGCTGATCCAGCGCTTCCAACACTTTCGCGTCGTGCCCATCCACCTGCACGCGTTTCCAAACCTTAGCGACCTTGCCGTCAGCATCCAACAGATAGGTGCTTCGCTGAATTCCCATCGAGACCTTGCCGTACATGTTCTTCTCGCGCCATGCTCCATATTTCTCGGCGACTTTATGATCGGGATCGGCCAGCAACGGGAAATTTAAATCATATTTGTCGCGAAACTTGACATGACTTTCGACCCCGTCTGGGCTAATGCCGAAAATCTTGGCGCCCCGTTCGCTTAACTCCTTTTTTTGATCGCGAAAAGCGCAAGCCTCTTTGGTGCAACCAGGCGTGTCGTCTTTTGGATAAAAATAAAGCACGATCGGCGAACCGATCAAATCCGCCAATTTGACCTTCGTCCCGTCATCCGCGGTCAGCGTAAACGCCGGAGCTTTTTTACCTACTTCAATCCAATCCGCCATCGCAAGTTGCTCCTAGAATTTCTTGTTGAGAAACGATCCTTTCGTATCGTATCCGCGACTGACGGCCTGAACACCCGGGGCATCCGATTTGAAATAGCCCAGGCCAATCGCTGAAAACTCGAAATCGCCCCAAGCCAAGGCTTTCAGACGGCCCCGCTAGAAGAAGCGAATCGTCAACGGGCATTCGTACCACTCGCCGCCGTTCGCCTTGACGGCGGCAATGATGATAAACACGCATTGAAAGATGCTGACTGCAATCAGCAGCGGAATGCCGACGCCTGC
>JBITAD010000579.1:0-6649 GCA_044439945.1 Blastopirellula sp. JB062 | reverse complement strand
CAACAAGCCCGGCGAGAGAGGAATGAGGAACGAGGAAAACGGAGAGAGCGGAGATCGACCGGGTCATGGTCGATCCCCTTTATCGTAATAGATCGCATCGCGTCGTGCGATTCGCTCGCTAAGATCGGCCTAACGAATCGGCGAACAATGCGTCGCCAAATTGCTCGGCGTTAAACAGGGCGAAATCTTCCGGCTTTTCGCCGACGCCGATATACTTGACCGGCAAATCAAAGGTCTGGCGAATCGGAACGACGACGCCCCCTTTGGCGGTACCGTCCAGCTTGGTCAATATGATGCCGGTACATTGCGCGGCGTCCGAAAAGCCTTTGGCTTGACTAATGCCGTTTTGGCCTGCCGTCGCGTCAAGCACCAACATCACTTCGTGCGGGGCTTCGGCAATCTTTTTGCCGGCGACCCGACGAATTTTATCAAGCTCGTTCATTAGATTGGTCTGCGTCTGCAGACGCCCCGCCGTGTCTAAAATCACGACGTCTTTTTGATTTTGCAGCGCGAAATCGACCGCTTTAAAGGCGACGCTCGCCGGATCGCTCCCCTGCTCCGCTTTAACGATGTCGACCCCCAGTCGGTCAGCCCAAATCGAAAGCTGCTCAACGGCGGCGGCGCGAAAGGTATCGCCCGCGCCCAGCACGACGCTTTTCCCTTCCGCTTTCAGATAGCCGGCCAGTTTGGCGATCGAGGTCGTTTTGCCCGATCCGTTGACGCCTACCACCATCACGACGGTCGGCCCCGATTCGGCGAATTGAATCGGCGTCTCCGGTTGCCGCATCAAGCCGACCAACTCGCTTTTGATCGTGGTCAGCACTTCCGACAAGTCGACGACCCGACCGCGATAATTGGTTTTGATCTCATCACGAATCTTGCCGGCCGGTCCGGCGCCCATGTCGGTCCGCACCAAGATGGCGTACAACTCGGTCAAAAAGTCGTCGTCAACCAGGCGGCCTTCCTGCTTGAACAGGTCGCGGATGTCGGTGTTGAGCACCCGCGACGTTTTAACGAGCCCATCTTTCAGACGCGAAAAAAAGCCGGTCGGCTTTTCCTCTTCGGGGGGCGACGACTTTTCTTCTGATTTTTTGAACGGATTAAACAATCCCATCACTTACCTCAACAGACTGATCGCGTCCTTAACCGGCCGACTGCTTCGACTTCAAGACGCGGTCGAGGATGCCGTTGACGAACTGGGGCGAGTGCTTGCTGCCGAAGCGCTTCGACAGTTCGACCGCCTCGTTAATCGCCACGCGGTCGGGCGTGTCGGAAAACAAGATTTCAAAAGCGCCGATTCGCAATACGTTGCGATCGGTCGCGGCCATCCGGGCCAGGCTCCAATTATCGGCGAAGGCCTCAATTTTGGCGTCGATCGCTTTGCGGTGCAAACGCACGCCCACTAACAACGATCGCCCGAAAGCGACCAGCTCTTCGACGTGCTTCAAGCGACCGCGCAAAAATCGCTCGGAAACGCCGATGTCGGCTTCAGGATTAAGATCCTCTTGATAGAGTATCTGCAAAGCGACTTCACGAACTCGACTACGTTTCGACATGGGTTGGTAAGTATCCGGCCTGATCGCTGAGAAAGGTTTATTCTTCGCGGGGAAGTTGTTTCAATAAGTGGACCATTTCGAGCGCCGCGTCCGCCGCTTCGCTCCCCTTGTTACCCACATTGCCGCCGGCGCGATGCAGCGCTTGTTCCAGCGTATTGCAGGTCAACACGCCGAACATGATCGGCATCTCGCACTCTAGCGCAAGCTGCCCCAGCGTCGAACTTACCTGACTGTTAATGTACTGGTCGTGCGTCGTTTCTCCCTTAATGACCGCCCCAAGGCAAATCACCGCATGAAACTGTCCGCTGCGCGCCAAACGCGCGGCGACCACCGGCAGTTCCCATGCGCCCGGAACCCACGCCACTTCGATCGCGTCGGCCGCGACTCCGCGCGATTCGAGCGTCGTCACCGCGCCTTCGCACAGTTTCGCCGTGATTGTCTCATTGTAACGAGCGACGACGATCGCCACGCGTACGGCTTCGCCTTGCGGCTCGCCACGATAAATACGGACCAAGGTATCGATTCCTCAAGCGAAATGGACTGGCTGGAGAGTCCATTGTAGAAAAACTTGACGCTTTGAGAGCGCCGGCAAACCGCTAAACGAAAAAACGCCCAGGAGATTCCTGGGCGTCGGAACATTTGCGGAACAAACGCCGCCTTAGCGGTTCGGATTCATGTTCATCAGAAATTCCGCGTTCGATTTCGTCTTGCTCAAGCGCGAGAGCAAAAACTCCATCGCATCGGGCGCGTTCATGTCGTTTAACACGCGTCGCAAAATGCAAACCCGCTTGTACTCTTCCGGGTCCATCAGCATCTCTTCGCGCCGCGTGCCGCTGGCGTTGATGTCGATCGCCGGCCAGACGCGGCGTTCGACCAGCTTGCGATCGAGCACGATCTCTTGATTGCCGGTCCCTTTAAACTCTTCAAAGATCACGTCGTCCATCTTGCTGCCGGTGTCGACCAGCGCCGTGGCGATAATTGTGAGCGAGCCCCCTTCTTCCACTTTGCGGGCCGAACCCAAAAAGCGTTTCGGCCGCTGCAGCGCGTTGGCGTCGAGCCCGCCCGAGAGCAATTTGCCCGACGAAGGACACTCCGAGTTCCAGGCGCGGGCCAACCGCGTAATCGAATCGAGAAAGATCACCACGTCGGTGCCGTACTCGACCATCCGTTTCGCTTTTTCGATTACCATCTCCGAGACTTGGATGTGCCGAGCCGGAGGTTCGTCGAAGGTCGAACTGATCACTTCGCAGTTGGGGCCTTTCACCTGACGTTCCATGTCGGTGACTTCTTCGGGGCGCTCGTCGATCAATAGGATGATCACGTAGGCGTCAGAATAATTTTTGAGCACCGCTTTGGCCATCTTTTGCATCAAGACGGTCTTGCCGGCCCGCGGCGGACTGACGATCAAGCCGCGCTGACCGAAGCCGATCGGCACGATCAGGTCGATCACCCGGGTCGCCAACTCGTCGGCGTCCGACTCCATCCGAATCCGATCGTCGGGATGCAGCGGGGTCAGATCGTCGAACTGCACCTTGTTGGCGGCGATGTTCGGATCTTGATAGTTGACCGCTTCGACCCGCAACAAGGCGAAATAGCGTTCGTTCTCTTTCGGCGGACGAATCTGGCCCGAGACGACGCTGCCCGTCTTCATGCCGAAGCGACGGATCTGGCTCGGCGAGACGTAAATGTCGTCAGGGCAAGAAAGATAGTGATAGTCAGGACTGCGCAAAAAGCCGAAACCGTCGGGCAATATCTCCAAGGTTCCTTCGCCGTACATCAAGCCGGTCATTTTCACGCGTTCTTTTAGAATGCGGAAAATCAGCTCTTGGCGTTTGATGCCGGCGACCTCACCCAGATTTTCTTTGCGAGCCTCCTCGATGAGTTGCGCCATCGACATCTTTTGGAGTTCGGCGATGTGGATTTCGCCCTGCTTCACTTTTTCGTAGCGTTGATCGTTTTCGTCCTCCTCCTGAGGACGTCGCGATCGGCCGACCAATTGCTCGGCCAGCGACATAGGCTCGGCGTCGTCATCGACCCCCAACCGACGTAACTCTTTCACAGCGTCTGTTCCTTCCGACTTCGGATTACGAGCGTCTGGCTCGTGGTTATGATTTGATTCAGGCAGGATGCCAGCCCCAAACTTGGACTGTCCCGAACGTGAACCATGATTCTGATTTTTTGTTCCGCTGCTTCGATGAGGCATGGAACTGAACTCCAAGATGAGAGAGGACGAACCGAACGACGCCATCACAGGCGACGTGTGCGGAGATTCATGGCAAGACTCAAGTCGAACTAAATCGGATTTCGGCTCGGCATTCGCCTTGCTTGGGAGGAGACGCACCTTGCTTGGGAGGAGACGAGTTACTTCCGTTGTAACAAATCGCCGCGTCGTCGACGAGTCGAGAATCGCTACTCCTGCGTACACGCTAACGTGTTACGGTTTCGAGAATTAGCGGTTTTCGCCCCCTTTGTCGAAGCTAGGCGATTTGTCGCCCCCGCGCATCATTTCAAAGCTGGTATGGTTTCCCCTAATTGGGTCGATCGGAAGGACGAATAGTTCGCTGTAAAATCAAACGAAAGCAAGTTTTAGGTAATAATCTTGAACCGCAAGAGAGGAACTAAGACGCGGAAGATAGGACATGCTCGTGCCAATAATGTTCGACCTGGCGATCGAGTTCGGCAAGATCTCCTCCATTGCATAGGATGAAATCGGATAGTTCTCGCTTCGCTTCCAATTTTTCCTGCGCCCCCTCTCTAGCGTTAAATTCGGATTCGCTCCACCCCCTTTGGCGGGCACGTTCCCAGCGATCAGCTCGCGGCGCGTCGATATAGACCAACTCGTCGCAAATCGCAGACCATCCGGCCCTCACCAATAACGCCGCGTCCAAGATCAACGCCGGCGGTTCTTCGCCAGGACGCGATCGACACTCCGTAATTAACTCTTCCAGACGAACTCGGATTCGAGGATGCGTGATTTTCTCTAACTCGCTTAACCACACAGGGCTAAGCTCATGACCACCAAATACTTTTGCGGCCAAGCGGCGACGGTCAACTTCTCCGTCGGCTTGAAACGCTTCGTCACCAAATAATTTATGTATTTCCCGTTTTACTGCCTTCTCTTTAAGCACCTCGTGTCCCATTCGATCGGCATCCGCCACCACCGCGCCGCGCTGACGAAACAGGCCGGCTAGCGTGCTCTTGCCGCTCGCTATACCTCCTAAGATTCCGATCACTTTCATCTTTTCGATCTCTAGGTCGCTTGGCGGCTTACCGCCTTCGCGGCGAATCAAAACGCCCACCTTCGGTATTTGATTAGCTAGCAAATACTATACGCCTGTCGCCGCTTCGCGCTCGCGGCGACGTCGCGATGCGCCGCTTGGACACTTGTGCGGAACCCCACAGCAGTTCGCTTAGGCTAACGGTTCGCACTGGGCCCAATTCTCGCCGCTTTTGATATCGACCACGAGCGGAATCGCCAATTTTCGGGCCGACTCCATCTCTTCGCGTACCAACGATGCCAATTGTTCCAAATATTCAGGCGGAGTCTCAAAAACCAACTCGTCATGAATCTGCAACAGCAACTTGGCGGGCGAATTGTCCCTCTGCAAACGGCGGTAAACGCGCAACATCGCCAATTTAATGATATCGGCGGCCGAACCTTGTATCACCGTATTGATCGCGGTCCGTTCCGGCATGGTCAATTGTCGCTTCAAACGATCTCGTTTGTCGGCGATCCGCACCCCGTCGATCGCTCGGCGTCGTCCCAAGATCGTCCGCACATGCCCGTCGCGTTGGCAATCGACCAACGTTTGCTCCATCCAAAGGTCGACGCCCGGATACCGTTGAAAATAGGCGTCGATAAAACCGTACGCTTCGTCTTTGTCGATATCGAGCGACTTGGCCAAACCGAACGGGCTTTGTCCGTAGACGACGCCGAAATTGATCGCCTTGGCGCTGCGTCGGTGGGTCGAAGTGACCGCGTCGAGCGGAACGCCGTAAACTTCGCTGGCGACCCGCGCATGGATATCTTCGTTGTTCTGATACGACTCTAACAACGCGGGATCGCCCGAGTAGTGCGCCAGTACACGCAGTTCGATCTGCGAATAGTCGGCGCACAACAACTTCCATCCCGGCGTTCCCGGAATGAAGGCCGAGCGAATCTCGCGACTCTCTTGGGTCCGGATCGGAATGTTTTGCAAGTTCGGCTCGTTCGAGCTCAAGCGTCCGGTCGCGGCGACAACTTGATTAAACGACGTATGCACGCGCTGCGTCTTCTCGCAGATCAACTGCGGCAACGCGTCGACGTAGGTTCCTTTCAATTTGGCGTACTGACGATACTGCACAATCTTGGCCGGCATGTCGTGCAGTTTGGCCAGTTGCTCCAACACTTCGGCGTCGGTGCTAAACCCGGTCTTCGTCTTTTTCACAACCGGCAAATTCAATTCTTCAAACAGCACGGCGCCCAACTGCTTCGGCGAAGCGATGTTAAACTCGCGCCCCGCCAGCGCGTAAATCTCGCGTTCTAACGTCTCCATTCGCTCGCCATACTGCCGACTTAATTCGTTCAGCCGCTCGACGTCGACCTGGATGCCGTTAAATTCCATTTCGGCCAGCACGTCGATCAGCGGCAATTCGACCTCGGCCAACAACTCGTCAAGCGACTCGGCCGTGATTCGCGGGGCCAGAATCGGGTCGAGCCGCAACGGAATGTCGGCATCTTCGGCGGCGTAGTGCGCCACCTTCTCGACGGCCACCTGATCCATCCGCAGTTGATTCTTGCCGGTACCGATCAGTTCCGAGATCTTTACCGTTTCGTGCTGCAAAAAACGTTGCGCAAGTTCGTCTAAGCTATGCGAGCGCGCGCCGGCCTCTAACAGATAGTGGGCCAGCATCGTATCGAAAGCGACTCCTTGCACGTCGATCCCCGCCCCGCGCAGCACGACCAGGTCGTACTTCAAATTCTGGCCGATCTTTTCAATCTCCCGGTTTTCCAAGATCGGGCGCAATTTGTCGAGGGTCGTCGCCTCGTCAAGCTTCGCGTCTCCCTCCGGACTTCGCAGCGGGATATACGCACCTTCGCCCGCTTCCCAAGC
>JBITAD010000578.1:0-6665 GCA_044439945.1 Blastopirellula sp. JB062 | reverse complement strand
CGATCTTTGCATGATCCCGCCGGCGTCGACCGGATCGTGGGAGTCGCTGACTGACTTCACCCACGTAACCGATCGTTGTTGAACGGCGCCAGGCATAACGCCGCCGCCGGTCGCCTGATCGCGACGCCACTCGCGCAGCATCTTTAGCAGGTCATTGTAGTCTTGCGCTTTGATCAAGCCGCTAAGCGGTTGCCCCTTTGATACGTTGCTCATTCGGCGCCGATCCCCAACTGTGCGAAGTCTTTCGGATCGTAAAGCCGCTCGACGTATGCGAATGACGGCCGCCGGATGATTGAGCCGTCCTCGTCGGCCGGCTTGAACGAAAACCAGAGATATTCGTGCCCTTTCTTCGCCAGCGGCGTGACGAACGCGGCTGGCAGGTCTACCTCCTCGACGTTCTTCGACGCGATGAAGTAGAAAAGGGCCGAGACGTCGCCGCTTGTCGACTCGCGTCCGGTCGATCCCATGAAAAGCAGCTCGCCCGCGTCCCATCCCTTGAACGTCGCGTTGTTGGTTGTGCCGGTCAGGTCGCGCAGCGTGCGAATATACGCGAGCGTGACCGTCGTCTTGGAAAGCTTGTATTCCAATTGAAATTGGAGCGACGGTACGACGACGTCGACCCCTTGAACCTGGTCGCCGTCGACGCCAATCGCGCCGTGGTAGTCAGGGGCGTCTTCGCTCATCGAATACGACGAACTGCCGAGCGTCTCTTTCGACACAGTGACGTGCTGCGTCGCGCCGGTGGTATCCCAAGAGAAAACCCCCTCGCCGGCAGCTGGTTCTTCCTTCTCGTCTTTCTTTTCCGGCGTGATGTAGTCGACCGTACAAAGCCAGAACCGCGGGCCGAGTTGCTCCTTGGCAATCTTGTCCTTGTAGAGCGTGCCGAAGTAACCCGGCATCGTCAGCGGTGAGAAGGCGTCAACCGCCAACACGATCTCGGCGTCGACGTCGCTCCCTTGCACAATGTAGCGGCGGTGGCGCGTCGATCCCTTGCCCGCCTGGTCGTTGCCGGTCGGGCTGTTGTTGGTTTCCCAAACGTCGGTAACTGGCATGCTTCCTTACTCCATTAACCAAAAGTGGCGCCTTCGGCGTCTTCAGCGACGCCGCGCAGCGCTTTGACGTCGCTGGCGATCCCTCCCAGCTTTTGCTCGACCTTTTGCATCGGCGACGCTTGCTTGCCGATCAGGCCGACCGCCGACGCGTTGAACGTACCGACGGCGAACTGGAGCGACTCGGCGACCCGATCGCCGACGCCCGATAGATCGGGAACCTTCGGCGCGTCGTCTTCGGACGGCTTGGCGGCGTCCGCTTCGTCTTCGGCGGCGGTTGCTTTGTCTTTGGCCGTCTTGATCGCCGCGTTGAGCTGCGTTTCGATCTGCGCGACGTAGATTTTTAAGAGGGTGTCGGCCGGGCCTTTGGCGCTGTCGCGTTTGAGGATCCGCTTCCCCAGCTCGACGTCCATCGCGGCCAGCTCGGCCGTTATGTCTTCGCCCCGCATGGCGGCGAAGATCTTCTTCCACGCTTTGACGGCGTTGGTGCCGATCATGTCGAACGCGCTAACGAACGCCGCCTGCAGCTTGGTCGCCAGGCCGACGACCGATTGCACGCCGCTGGCGAATTCGAGCTTCACTTTTAACCACAAGATCTTCGCTGCCGCGGAAACGTCGCCCGCCGACAGCGCCGCAATGATCCCCTTGATCGCTGGCATAAACTGCGCTTTGAGTTGCGAGAAGACGCGGCCGAGAAACTTCGCCGCCGCGCCGGTTCGCCACAGGTAGGCGGCGATCGCGGTCCCCATCGGCACCACGACCGCGGCGACGGCCGCCAGAACGACGGCGAACGGACCTAGCGCACTGATCGCGGCGGTCACGCCGGCGACAATCGCCCCCCACAGCGCGGCGAGCATCGGCAAGATAAACGCCAGGCCGGCGAGCGCTTGGGCGACGCCGAAAAGAATCGTCCCCAAGACGAACAAGGCGCCGCCGACGACAGTCGCTCCCGCGGCGACGGCGAACAAGATCCGGACTAGCGCGCCGTTCTTCTCCACCCACTCGCCGACCGTCTTGAGGATGTTGGAGACGACCGTGATCACCGGCGTAATGACCGGCAGCACTTTGGCCGAGACGGCCGCGGCCAGGTTCGAAAAATTGGCGTGCAGCGCCTTGAGCTGGTTGGCGTACGAACCCGCCGAGCGGATCGCGTCTCCCTGCGCGGCGGTCGTGCCGCGCATGATCAGCGTCCAGCGGGCCATTACCTTCTGTTGGTTCGTCGCCGTCTTGGGGTCAATTCCCTCGTTGAATAGCTGCTGTTTGACCGCGGCTTCGTCGAGAACGACGCCGAATTTTTTCATCACTTCGCCCGAGCCGGTCAGCGCGGCGTGTAGGTCGCGCAGTACGGCCGAGTCGTCGGCGATGTTGTTGAAGCTGGCCAGGTCGACCGCTAGGCCGGTAACTTCTTTGCTTAGTTCGGTCGCTTTGCCAGGTTCAAAGCCGAGCGGAACGAAAAGATCTTGCGTCCCCGCCATGAAGTCGGCGATCTGTTGCTTCGATCGTCCCACCTGGTCGCCGAAGTCGTCGCTCCACTGTTTGACCGTTTTGGCGTTGTCCCCAAACACGACGTTGAATTTGTTCATCGTCTCTTCTAGGTCGCTCCCATACTTGAGCGTGGAGAGCAGCGGGGCGCCGAGCGCAGCGCCGAACCCGCCGATCGCGGCGCCGATTCCCATCATGCGGCGCCCGATCCGGTCGACCGTATTGGAGAACGCCATCAAGCGGCGCTGCGCGTTCAATAACGGGCCGTCTATCTTGCCTTCGATTCCTAGCTCGATAAACGCGCGGCCGGCGCGTATTCCTGAGACGCTCATGTTGTCCGCCTTGCCGCTCGCGGCGCTATCGGACCAGGCCGCAGACGGCGGCCGAGAACTATCGCGGTTTCACGCTATTGGCGAGTTGCTCGCCGAACTTCTTTCGGACCTTCTTCTCGGCGGGCGCCATGAACGGCCGCGGCTCGATCATTACGGATCGGACCAGACGCCGCTTCTTGCGGCGGCCGGAATAAATCGGAACGCGCCCCCCTTTCTCGAGCGTCTCGGGGACGTTGTGTTTTGTGTTAAATCGCATCGGGCCGACTAAGACCGTTTCCGTCATCGGCTCGAACGCGTAAAGGATCTTCTTCGGGTTCAAGTCGCCCGGCGTGTGGATCTTTGGCGGCTTGCCTGGTCGGCTTACCGTGGGGTCGCGGAACTTGCGACCGTTGCGGCGGGCGATCTTCGCCAGGCGGGCCGCGCGTTCGGCTTGCTTCGGCGTTACGCGTTTGAGCGACCAGCGGGCCGTTCGGCGGATCAGCGCCCCTTGTCGACCTAGCGCCCCTTTGTTGGCGCGTTTGACGCGGTCGATCACGTGCAGACGATCAAAGAACCATTCTTTGACCGTCAGCTTCAGGCGAAAATTGGGCGTCGCTCGCATCGCTATTCCGCGTTAAACATTTTCCGCAGGACTGCGCGGTTCTCCTTCGTGAACGGGATCCCGTTCCCCTTCGGCTTCGGTTCGGCGTACGGGTTGAAGTCGTCCGGCTCGAACGACCGCGACCGTTGTTTGCGGTCGCGGTTGATCTCGGCCGTTAGCGCCATCAGCGCCGCGGTCTGGTTCCAGTCGTGCCGACCGCGGGCTTCGGCCATCGTGACCAGCTCGCGCAGGGTGCGACGATCCGGATCGACGCCGGCTATCGCGGCAAGTTGGTAGAATCGCTCCCACCAGTCAGCCGCGCTAACTCGGCGTCGATCGTCGCGTCGACGTCCTCCCCCGCCTTCGCCAGGATCGCGTGCATCAATTGGCCCATCTTCGGACCATCCATCCGCGAAGTAAGCGTCGTCGTCGCTCCCGTCTCCATCTCGCGAATCTTCGCCAAGATCGCTTGCAGAATCGGACGACGACGCCGAGGGAAAAAATCGACGATCCCCGCTAGTAGTGCGTCGCCGGCGCGGTCGATCGCTTCCCCCGCCAGGCCGCGGCCGAAGTCTTCGTCGGTCAGGTTCTGCGCGTCGGCGTCTTCGCGGCAGAAGATGTAAAGGGCGTCAATCAGGTTAACCGGGTTCCCGATCAGCTCGAGCAACGGGGCGTTGTCGTTCCCCTCGAGCAGTTGCATTAGGTCGACGCCGAGCCGTTGCCGCAGCTCGCGAACGGTGGCGCCGTTCACGCGAACGAGAAACTGGCGCCCCTTTTCATCAAGGAGCGCGTTCGATTTTAAAGGCATGGGAGGATCCTTTTTTAACCAGGTTGCAGGGTAGCGGCGCGAGCCGCGTTAGCTCTTGACGGCTGGCGGCTTCGACGCGGCCGCGGCGACCGGGTACGCCTTGCGGGCTTCGCGGCAGAGCATCGCCAGGTGTTCGGCGGTCACTTGGACGAACCGCTTCGGGTGGACGCTGGCGGCGGCTTTCTCCATCGCTTCCAACGATTCAAGTTCTTGCGGATTCATGGCGGAAAAATTCCTATCAAGCAAAAGGGCGGGGACAGCGCGAGCCGCGGCGGCTCGTTTACGCTTCGGGGATGACGTACCAGCTCGGCAGAACGACCGCGCTCGACTCGACGACGCGGGTCAGCCCCAGCGTGATGTCGATCACGCTAACGCCGTTTAGCGGCTTGTTGATCGGAAAGTCGAAACACTCGACATAGGCCCGCAAGCCTTCGGTCCCGGCTTCGGCAACCAGGCCGTCGGCGGCGTAGATCTCGATCGGCGTTCCGGACAAGAACGAATCGCGAAACACGTCCAGGTCGTCTTTGAGCGATTTACGCGCCTCGACTTGAAACGTCAGGCCGCTTGACTTGTGGGTTCCGCGCTCAAACTTCCAGTCGTAATCGATGTCCATCGACTCGGCGCGTTCTTTGCTGAAGGGAACCGATAGATCTTTAACCCCCTTCACGCGCACCCAGACCGGCGTCGCGTGCGAGCCGGTGTTGCGGTAGAGGTTCGACAGCAAGCTAATTGGGATATCGTGTTCGACGGGCATGGCGTTCTCCTACGCGTTGGCGCTGTAGCTAATGACGATCTGCGTCAGGTATTGCGATTGGTCCGAAAGACGTTCGGGTTCAAAAATTGGGTTGTGTTGCAGGCCGCGCCATTGGGCGCCCGCCAGCGGCAACCGCCGCAGCTTGCCGACGTGCGGGTTCTCTTCGTCGACTTGGTCGGGATCGTCGTAAAGCCGTTTGATCTTGGCGGCGATTGCGGCGACGCCGTCGATCTCGGCGTCGTCGAAAACGTCGCCTATCAACTTGGTAATGACCACGCGAACTTGCAGATCGTGCCGGTTGGCGTCGACGTCGGCCGGTTCGATTTCGTGCCCCGCGGCGATGACGAAGATCTTCGCGGCCGCGGTCTCTTCGGTATCGAAATATGCTTGCCAGGTGCGAACGGCCGGAAAGCCGAATTCCCCCAGCTTGCAAACCAGCTCGTCGGCGACTTGGATCGATCGCTCTTTCATCGGTTAACCGATTCGGGTCGTGTGGATGCGGATCAGGTCGGCCAGTTGGCCGCCGGCTTCGACTTCGGGAACGCCAGGCGAGCCGGCGACGACGTAGGTCGCGACGACGTCGCCTGCGTCGTTTAGCTCGTGGATCTTGTCCGACTTCCGCGGCTTGATCGGGACGCCGTCGATCACCAGCTGGGCCGGATCAATCAGCCAATCGATCGAGCGCGAGTTTTGCGAGTAGCCGTCTCCGTCGATCGCCTCGAAGTCGCTCGAGCCGCGAACCGCGTCGGCGATCTCGAGCGTCGTCGAGCCGCGGACGTAGCGAACGGGCGTGGGGGCCGCTTGGCGTATCGTCTTGGATAGCCAAGCGGTCGCCCCCTTTAAAAGGTTGCCCATTGCTTAGACCGCCGGCTGGTGGACGGCTTTGGTAAAGGCGTCGGCGTCGACCGTCGCGCCGTCGGCATAACCAAACTGCTTGTTGGCGCCTTCGTTGTCGTCGGTCGTGAGAACTTCGTTTCCGGCGTCCCAATAGAGGGTAGCGCGGTCGGCGATCGCCGTACTGGCGCCGGTCGCGACGGCGACGCGATAAACGCCGCCGCCCGTTTCGAGCGCGCCTTTGTCGTTCGCGGCGATCGATCGACCAGCGCCGGCCGTATGATTGCCGATGACGACGATCGAGCCGGCGGCGATGTCGGACGCCGGCGTGTGGTCGAGCCGCAGCGGCGAGCCTTGCACAAATTCGGCTTGCATGGTTGGTACTCCTTCAGGTGTCGCGGCCGCGGCCGCGTTGGTTGGTGGTCAGGTAGAGAAGGGGGCGGCGAGCTGCGTCGCTCGCCGCCTGGTTGCCGAGCTGCGGGCGACTACGCGCCGGCGACCTTCACAGCGCCTTCGGGCGCTTCTTCGCCGAAGCCGAAGTCGTCGTAGCCGCGCCATTGCATCCCCAGCGTCGTAAAGTCGGTCTCGTCCGACTCGATGTAGGGCAGGTTGCGACCGTTCAAAACCGCCATCACAAATGCGGCGAGAATTTGCGGATCGGCGAACAAGTACCACAGCGTGTCGGATTGGCCGGCGATCGCCTTCCCGTCGCCGTCGCGAATGTCGGCGTTGTTGAGATAGGCCGACTTGTACGGCTTGTACAAACCGGCGTGCGGGTTGCGGTTGGGCGACGACTTGTTGCCGGTGGTCGTCTCGTTGACCGTCT
>JBITAD010000577.1:6461-6691 GCA_044439945.1 Blastopirellula sp. JB062 | reverse complement strand
GAACCGCGATCAATAAACGTTGCTCGATCGGAGAATGGCCGGCACTAATCCCTTTTTGCACCAGGGCGGCCAACAACGCCTGACCTTCCGGCCAGCGAACGCTCATCACTTTGCTGCAGTCTTCTAGCAATTGGTAAATCCGAGCGCGGGTGACTCCCAGCATGCGTGCCTGCATCCGCACGCTCTGGGGCTTGCCTCCCAAACCTAGACGCCCAACCGCCAAGTCGAAG
>JBITAD010000577.1:0-6451 GCA_044439945.1 Blastopirellula sp. JB062 | reverse complement strand
CTTCGATCAACTTATCGAGCACGAATCGCTCGACGCTCGGCACAAAATTGGGCTGTAATTTCAACGAGAACTGCTGTTGCGGCTGAACGTTCTCTAGCATCTGATGGATGCGGAAGAAAACTTCCAGAACAACGCGAACTCGCTTTTCGCCATGCGTTTTTAGACGCCGAATCTCGGCGACGGTATAGTCAAGATAAAAGCTGAGCGGCGTATTCCAAATGACCGTCGGCACTTCCGCCAACGACGAGGCTAATCGCCCTAGCTTTTCGTGTTGCAGGTTGTGCAGACGAACCGTATCGCGCCACTTCGCCCACAGCAATTCCGAGACAAGCGTGTGATCAAATTGACCATCTTGCGAGCAAGGAATACCGAGAATCTCGTCGCCTTGCGTCGCAGGAACTTGATCTTGCGCCCCATAAGGAGTCGAATGCGGCTCTTCTTTGGTCGCACGATGCAGCAACCGAACTAACGAACTGATTTTTTTCTGGCCGATGCCAGGCGTCGCCGATAGCTCTTCAAAAGGAGTTGCCAGCAAGTCGCCTAACGAGCGTCCCAAAAAAGCAAGCGGCAATCGACGATCGTTCGGCAACGCCCAATAAGCGAGCGGCTTTTCCAAACGATCTGAAAATTTGCTTTCATCCAGCAGCGTTCGCTTCACTTCATCGAAACTGCTGATTAGTTGATAATCTTCCGCCGATGCGACCTTCGTCACTCGCATCATGATGTCTGCTCCTCGTGTTTAACTCGGTTCTGTTCCGATTAGCATGTTTACCCGGAATTCGCCGATATTGAGACTCGACGACGCCCTAAGAGCCATGCTGCGTCTTCTGGTTTGCCAGCAAAGCAATAATTTAATCTTTACTAAAACCAAGAAGTTGTCCAGTGATTTCTATACTCACAATCGTCGCTACTTGCCGCCGCCTCTTCTGACGACAAACGTCTCAAATGTTGAGAAACTATGAATATTTCAGCCTTTGCATCTACCCCGAGAATGGCGAATCATGCAAAAACCACCTTCCAACTGTCAGTTAAATTGTCGTACTGTTTTGCAAGACTGTCAAGTTAAATTGAATTGATGAAAGGAAAAATGAATTCAGTTGCGTCAGCCAGGGTCGAATCATCAGCTCCCCCTATTGAGATTAATCTCACCACTTAAGGCAATATCTTGTCCGTAAGCATCCAATCAAAGCAGCCGAAAAGGCCAGACCAGCCCATGTATTGCGTGATCGGAGCGGGGCCCTCCGGCTTGACCGTACTTAAAAATCTTTTGCAATTAGGCATTCCTTGCCAGGCGTTAGAGCGAGAACAAGATGTCGGTGGCAACTGGAATTTCGGCCAGGCGTCTAGCAGCGTCTATCAATCGACGCATCTGATCTCTTCCAAACGGATGACCGCCTATGACGATTTTCCGATGCCTGAGTCATTTTCGGCTTATCCGAGTCATCAAGAAGCGCTCCTTTACTTACGCAACTATGCGCGCCAATTTGACCTTTATTCGCACATCGAGCTGGGCGCGTCGGTAAACCGTATTTCGCCAAACGAACGAGACGGTTGGGATATCTCACTCGACGGCGAAACCGAGTCCCGTCGATACGCGGGAGTCATCATCGCCAACGGACATCACTGGGATCCGCTTCGCCCCAATGTCTCAGGCGAGTTCTCAGGCGAAATAATTCATGCACGGCAGTTTAATCGCGGCGAACAACTGCGCGGACGACGCGTGCTGGTCGTCGGCGCCGGCAATACCGGCTGCGATATCGCGGTCGAAGCGGCGATTCATGCCGATCAGGCGGCCGTCAGCATGCGGCGCGGATATCACTTTGTGCCCAAGTTTATTCGCGGCAAACCTTCCGACGTCGTCGGCGATCGGGTTCGCTCATGGCCCATACCGCGATCTTGGCAACGTTGGCTAATTCGCCACGCGATATCTTTTGCGCTTGGCCGCCCCGAAAAGTACGGCCTGCCGCGCCCCGATCATGATATTTTCGCGACCCATCCCATTATCAACTCGCAACTTCTCTATTACGCCGGGCACGGCAAGATCCAGGTTTTTCCCGATGTTCAACAATTCGAGGGGAACGAAGTCGTGTTCGTCGATGGGCGGCGACAATCGTTTGACTTGGTGATCTTTGCGACCGGTTACAAACTGTCGTTTCCGTTTATTGATCTCAAACAGCTTAACGCTCAGGGAGAAACTCCCCACCTCTATCTACATGCGTTTCATCCGCAACGAGACAATCTATTCGTCGCCGGCATGATTCAACCCAATAGCGGGCAGTGGCCGCTTACCGAACTGCAAGCGAAGATCATGGCTCGTTTTATCGCCGCGCAAACGAACGCCCCCGATCTGGCGAATTGGTTCCGGCAGCAAAAAGACTCCAGTCGCCTTGGAGTACGCATGCCGCAATCGTACGTCGCTTCGCCGCGACATCGATTAGAGGTCGATTATTACGAATACCGGCAAACGCTGCGAAAAATTTTACGCCGGCTCGATCAGGTTCAACCTCTTCCCGCAAACTGAAAGCTGACCAACTGACGCACGCCGACTTGATCCGATCTAGAAGTCAATCACCATCTCATCTTCCGCCAAAATGGTCGCCGGAAAAATTTGCCGCGCGACGTCTAAACCGATTGGATCCTTTTGATCGTCAAGCGGACTGAGATGCGTCAACACCAAGCGACCGACGCCGGCCGCCTGGGCGACTTCAGCGACCGGAGTCACGCAACTATGGCCCGTGGTCTGAGCGAACTCTTCAAAACCGTCGGGAAAGTAACACTCGTGCACCAATAGATCGACTCCCCGAATCTTCTCGACATATGCGGCGTCCGCTGCCGCGGTGGTGTCCGTCACGTACGCCATCGAACGATCGGCGAAATCAAGCCGATAACCGACGCTGCCGCCGGGATGCGTTAGCGGGAACCAGCTTAATCGTCCACCGCCCGGCAGCGTCACCTCTTTCGCTAGCGGCGCAAACTGGCACGGCGGCGCAACGGGAAACAATAACGGGGCCAGCAAGTGGGTTCGTATCGCGTCAATTTTATCCGGCTCGGCATGGACGCGAACGCTCGTCTCTTTTTGATAAATCGTATCGAATAGAAACGTCACGCCGATCACATGATCAAGATGCGCATGCGACAGGAAGATTTCTAATTCCGGAGTCGCGATACGACTGCGGACCCGATGCATGCCGGTGCCTGCATCCAAAACGACGCCGATCTCCGGCAACATAAAACAAGCAGTTTGCCGAGTCTGGCTGGGATGATAGCCGGAAACGCCGAGACAATGAAGTTGCATAACGGCAAAGCAAATCGACAGTGCGAACGATGGACAAGCGGCCAGCGGCTGCCATAACTCCTCTATCGTAGAAGATGCGCAGCCCCGTCGCGACATCGAACCGCGCAAAAAAAGCCGTCGCGACGAAGCCCGAAAGCCTCGCCGCGACGACTGCTGCTAGGTATCGTAAATCGATCGCCGGACTACCGACGACGCTTGGTGCTTAGTTCAAATTTAAATTCGTTAGGTCCGTCGGCGACGACGTCGGCGGTCAAAACGCTTCGCTTGTTGTAAATCGGCGGTACGACGACGCGTTTGGGCGGCTTTCGGCCTTCAGAGATCCATTGGATCTTCGCCTCTTCGTCGTCTGCGGCAATTCCGCCATCGTCGGTCGAGCGCACTTCAACCCGATGGCTGCCGACAAGCGGCCCATGTTCGCCTTCGGCAGAAAACTCGCCATTCGTTATGGCGGCGAACGATTTAGGACCGCTCGTACCTTGGATTGGAACAAAATAGATGCTCCCTTGCTCTAACGGTTCGCCGTCGAGCAAGACGACTCCTTTGACGTCGGCGCGATCGAACGAGTCGCCTGATTGGCTACAACCGACCAGGCAGAGAACCGCTGCGACCGCCCATCCGCAGCGCATCCGATCAATATTCACCGACAACCTCCCCGCCGCCGCGAGTCGCCAGTGCGTCGAGCGTTTCAGCGTCGATCGTATCGGCGACGAAGTGGACCGATCCGTCTACGTACGTAAACTGCACTCCGCCAGGGTGCTCGCTACGGAACGCATGCTTCCAGCTCGAGTCCCAGATGCCGTCGCCCGGCTTGTCTTTCGGGTTGAATAAGGTTTCGGTGCTAAAGGCGATCGAATCGGGATACGGGCTTGACCAGTATGTAAAGGAATAGCGACTATCGCCCATGCAATCGCCTGAAGAGAAAGTGTAGTCGGGCAAGTTGTAAGCGGACTCGCCGACCAAGAGCGTATTGCTGGTACCGTCCGTCATATCGCGAAAGGCCGTTTTGCTTGGCGAAGAAATCGAATAGACGATCGCCCCATTCAGCGCCTGCCCGGCGCCGGTATAGGACTGCGCCATTTCTGAGCCGACATTCACGGCATAATGCCCTTCGGCCCGTCCATCATCACAGCTGCCGCCAACTTCGCGTCGCTGTGCGGCCGAAGGGCACATGAAGACTTCGATTTTCTGGCCGGTCACAGCCACGTTATGGGCGCTCGAATTTTTCTCAGACGGATTGTAAAGCTGGTAGGCGGCCGACTGCTCTAGATAAGGCATAATCGCGGCAAAAAAGTTGGCGCCGCTCAAATAAGCGTACGCGACATCGCCATATTCGACATTTGGAAATTGGCGATGGGCGTCGTGATAGTGATGCGCCGCCAATCCTATCTGCTTCAAATTGTTGCTGCATGACATGCGCCGCGCCGCTTCGCGCGCTTGCTGCACTGCCGGCAATAGCAAACCAATTAAAACGCCAATGATCGCAATCACGACCAACAATTCGACCAACGTAAAACCATGACGCCGCACCGTCGACTCTCCTGTTTTCAATAGCCCATACAAGGCCGCCTAGGGGGGAAATCTCTCTTAACGCGCAACGAAAGTCGACCGAATGGGCTGGCTGGAGATGGCTGGCGAACGGCTGGCTCTTTTTTTGCGAGAATCTCGCGGAATGCGTTGCAACCTCTTGTGAGATCGAGTATCAATATCGATGCAACGAGTCTAGCAACTAGAAAACAATGCTGTCAACGACCAACCTAAGAAACTTTTTTTTCCACCAGTTCACTGTTGAATAATCATGCCTACCGACGAGCCGCAAAAAAGTAACGTCGACAATCATGCCTCTGCGAATGATGCCGATGCCAACCAACCGCCTGCCGCAGGCCCTAATGCAAAAATCGTCGACTCTGACTCCTTAATGGCCGGAAATAGCGAGATTTTAATTTCCCATAAAGGGGCGTTCTATCGACTTCGCGAGACCCGTAGCGGAAAGCTGATCTTGCAGAAATAGCCGTACTTCAGGGGATCGCAAGCCGCCTGAGCGAGCCCGAGCGCCAGTGCTGCGCGACGGCGATCAGCACTCTCCCTTTTTTCTTTCCGCGACAGGCCGGCTCTCGGCCAGATCTCGATTTTCAACGAATCGGTTGGTTGCTTGCTCCGTTTGCAAATTGGAGGCGTGCTAAGCTATACGAGCAACTTGTTCGCCCTCCACATTGGAGATCGCCGCGTGAGTGACGATACGATTCAGTTATTGGCCGCGCTATCTCGCGGCGAGACCGACGCCGCCGAGAAACTTCTGCCGCTCGTTTACGGCGAATTAAAGGAGATCGCGGGTCGACAAATGCAGCGAGAACGAGGCGACCACACGCTGCAACCAACCGCTTTGGTGCACGAAGCTTATCTCAAGCTCATCGATCAGAGCCGCGTCCAATGGCAAGGACGAACCCATTTTTGCGCAGTCGCCGCCAATATTATGCGCCGTCTATTGGTCGACCACGCGCGACAACGCAACTCCGCCAAACGTGGCGCTGGGGCCCAAAAAATGGAGATCGACGAAAATCTAACCCCGGACAAATCGACGCGCGAAATCGATTTGATCGCGCTTGACGAAGCCTTAGATCGCTTGGCGACCCTCAACCAACGTCACGCGAGAATTGTCGAATTGCGATTTTTCGGCGGGCTGACCGTCGAAGAGACGGCCGCCGCGCTCGAAGTGTCGGAGTCGACCGTAAAAAACGATTGGCGCGCGGCCAAGGCTTGGCTGCTAACGCAGCTAGAAGATGAAGCGGCATAAAGGCAATGACGCCCGAAGACTATCAACAAGCATGCGACGCATTTGAACATGCGAGCCGATTGCCTGTGCCCAGTCGCAAAGCTTGGCTCGCCGCTCATTTTGCCGATCGCCCCGACCTGGAAAAACATGTCGTTTCGATGCTTGCGCAAGATGACGATAGTCGTCTTGATCGATCGCCGTTGGAAGACGCACTGAAGCCCGACAGTCCGACGATCGCCTACCTGCATAACGCCGCCTCGACGCATGCCGCCGACAATCTGCAAATCGTCGGTTACGAAGTCGAGGAAGAGATCGCACGCGGCGGCATGGGAGTCGTGTTGCGCGCGCACGACGAGCGCATCGGGCGCGACGTCGCCGTGAAGGTC
>JBITAD010000576.1:0-6765 GCA_044439945.1 Blastopirellula sp. JB062 | reverse complement strand
AGCATTGGCCCGCTTTGTGGATCGCCGCGGCGATTTGATCGGCGGTCGCTTTCGCATCGAAGTGGCCGATCAATACGCCCGGCGGAGCGACCAACGCCGCGTACGGATCGTCGGTGTTGACGCTTTGCAGTTTCAATTGGCCGATCAGTTTCTGCTCGGCCGGATCGCCCGCTTGCAAACCGACTAAAGAAATGCGGTCTTTAAATTGCGGGTCCATTTGCAATTGACGGACGCCTTGGGGAACGGCCGCGGCGTCGGTCTTGGTCAGGCAGACGAAGACCAGCTTCTCGTTTTGCAGTTCTTTCATGCAGCGCATCATGACCGGCGCGACGAACGCCGTCGCAATCCGCTCGTCGGTCACGGTTCGCGGATACACGCCGGTCACGGCCCCGTTCGGAGCGACGGCCACGGTCAACGGCATCGGCGCGCGGCTCACACCGAAATGTTCGATCTGCGCTTGTTCGGCCGGGTCGTTAACGTTGGCCGTCGCGATCACGGCGCGATCCGCTCGCTTGCCGACGCTCTGTCGCACGGTTTGCAACATCCGCTGCGTCGCTTGCGAGTTGTCGCGGTAGAACAGCACGAACGTATATTTTTCGCTTTGGGCCGCATCCTCAAGCACGCTGGTCAGGCTCGCGGCTGCGGTCGCCGGCTGTTGGGCGGTCGCCGACGTTGCGATCGCCGCCAGACAAGCGAGGGCCAACGGATATTGCGTCCATTTCTTCATCTCGATTCCTTTCGAAAAATTGTTGCTACGTGATAGGGTGCGAAGCGTTTCGCTTCTTCATTGACGTTTGCGAGCCTTGCCGATCCGCTCTTCGACCGAGCGACGTTACGGCGCGGCGTCTTCTTCCTCGACTAATAAAATTTGCTGATCCGTCGCCGACACGACGCGCTGTGCGGCGGCGACGCCAAGCGTCCAAAACAGGGCCGGTCGGACGAGAAATTCGAGCGACGTGCTGGTGATCAAGCCGCCGATAATGACCGTCGCCACCGGATAAAGGATCTCTTTGCCCGGCTCGCCGGCGGCCATCGCCAACGGAACCAAGCCGATCCCCGAAGTCAGCGCCGTCATCAAGACAGGCGCCAACCGGTCTTTGCCGGCGCGGATGATCATTTCGCGCGACCAGGTTTCTCCTTCGTATTTCACTAAGTGCAAATAATGGTTGATTAGCAAAATGCCGTTGCGCGACGCAATGCCGCAAAGCGAAATGAAACCGACCATGCTGGCGACCGTCAAGGTTTGGCCCGTCACGTATAACGCCGCGACCGAGCCGATAAACGCCATCGGCAGCGCAATCATGACCTGCAACGAGAGATTGACGGAGCGAAACATCTTGTACAGGACTAAAAACATGCCGACCAGCGAGATGGCGAACAAAATCGCGATCATCCGCGACGCCGATCGCTGGCTCTCAAACTGACCGCTGTATTCCGTGAAATAACCGGTCGGCAGGTTCGCCTCGATCGGCGCCAGGCGGCGTTTGATCTCTTCGACCACGTCGACCAAGCCACGATCGCTTACGTTGCATTGCACAATGATCCGACGCCGTACTTGCTCGCGGTTGATCGTGTTGGGACCGCCCGACTCGTAGATGCGGGCCACGTCTTCCAGTTTCACCGCGCCGCCGGTCGGCGTTTCCAGCACCAGGCGACTCATCGCCTCGCGATCTTCGCGGAACGGTTCGTCGAGTCGAACCAGCAGGTCGAACGTTCGTTGCCCATCCAATATTTGCGAGACGACCTCGCCTTGCATGGCGGTTTCGATAAACTCGTTCACGTCCATCCGGCGCAGACCGTATTTTTCGAGCCGATAGCCGTCGGCCTCGATGCGCAGTTGCGGAATGTTGGTCTGTTGTTCAATTTGCAGATCGCGTACGCCTGGTACTGCGGCGATGGCGTTTTTCATCTTTTCGGCCTCGCGGCGCAAAATGTCGAGATCGTCGCCGTAAAGTTTGACGGCGATTTGCGCCTTGACCCCGGAAAGCATGTGCGAGATTAAATGTGCCAGCGGTTGTTCGACCGCCGTCACGATGCCGGGCACGTCGGCCAAAGCCTCGCTGATGTCTTCTATCACTTCTTCGCGAGAGCGGGTCGTCTGCGGATCGATCGACGCGACGAACTCGCTGACGTTGACCCCTTCGGCATGCTCGTCAAGTTCGGCGCGGCCCGTTTTGCGAACGAACGCTTCGATCTCGGGCACTTCCTGCAAGCGTTGTTGAACCCGAGCGGAGATCTCGTTCGATTTTTCGAGCGATGTGCCTGCCGGCAATACGACGTTGATTTGCACGGCGCCTTCGTTAAACGGCGGCAAAAAGTCGCTCTCCAGTTGCAGCATGCCCCAGCCGGCGACGGCGACGGCGACGCTTGCGATCGCCAAAATTGGCCAAGCCAAACGGACGCTGATTCGCATGACGACGTCGGCCAGCCGCTTTAAGCCTCGCAGCAAAAATCCATCTTTCTCGGCATGCGAAAGCTTTTGCGAGCCGAGCAGCCAATAACTAAGTACCGGCGTCACCGTTAACGAAACGAACAGCGAAGAGATCAGCGAAACGATGTAAGCGACCCCAAGCGGGGCGAACAAACGCCCTTCCATGCCCGACAGGGCGAACAGCGGTACGAAGACCAACACGACGATCAACGTGCCGTAGACGATCGAATTGCGAATCTCGCAACTCGCCTGGAAGACGACCAGCAACGGATGCTTGGGGCGATCGCTGCTGCGGTTCTCGCGCAACCGTCGAAAGATGTTTTCGACGTCGACGATCGCATCGTCGACCAGTTCGCCGATGGCCACGGCCAAACCGCCGAGAGTCATCGTATTGATCGACAAGCCGAACGCGGCGAAGACCAAAGCGGTAATCACGATCGAAAGCGGAATCGCGGTGAGCGTAATGAAGGTGGTGCGAAGATTCATCAAAAACAGAAACAAGATCACCACGACCAGGACCCCGCCGTCGCGCAGCGCTTCCAGCACGTTTTCGATCGCCAGATCAATAAAGATTTTTTGCTGATAGAGATCGGGCAGCACCCGCACGTCAGGCGGCAGCGACGATTGCAACTCGGCCAACGCGGCGACGACTTGCTCGGTCACCAGGCGGGTATCGGCTTCGGGCTGCTTCTGAACGGTCAAGACGACCGCCGGCCCGCCGCTAAATTGGCCGTTGGCATCTCGCTCGAAAGCGGAGCTGTCGCCTCGTTTGGTCTGCGCTCCTTCGACGATCCGCGCTACTTGCGAAAGCCGAATCGATTGCCCGTCGCGGTGCGCAATGACGATTCGCGCCAGTTGCTCGACCGACGAAACCCGACCGAGCGAACGAACCAACAGTTCGTTAGGGCCTTGGTCGTCTAGATAACCGCCGGCCGCATTCTGATTGCTTTCGCTCAGCGCTTGTTTGACCTCATGCAACGTAACGCCGTAGCGGAGCATGTCGTTAGGATTGACTAAGACTTGAAACTGCTTGCGCTCGCCTCCCATGACCACGACCTGCGAGACGCCGGGTATCGTCAGCAAGCGTTGTCGCACGACCCAATCGGCAAGGGTGCGCAGTTCCATCGGCGGCGTCCGGCCCCCTTCGCTATACATGCCCAAGATCATGATCTGACCCATGATCGACGAGATGGGCATCAATTGCGGTTTGACGCTCGGGGGAAGCTGGTCGGCGGCTAACGCCAGACGTTCGGTCACAATTTGACGATCGTTGTAAATGTCGGTTCCCCAGTCGAACTCGACGTAGACGACCGACAAGCCGACTCCCGATTGAGTACGAACCGCTTGAACACCGTTGGCGCCGTTCAACGCCGTTTCAAGCGGGAAGGTGATCAGCGTTTCGACTTCTTCCGGAGCCATGCCGGGCGCTTCGGTCATTACCACCACGCGCGGGCGATTGAGATTCGGAAAAACGTCAATCGGCAGGCGATACGCTTGCCATCCGCCGTAGATCAGCAAGAAGGCGGCAAGTGCGATCACCAGCAGGCGATTTTGCAGGGCGAATCGAATAATGGAAGTTAACATGCGGCTTGGCGAGGTGGATGGTTGCGTTGAAGTCGATGGCGACGATGAGCGGCCGACATGGTCTTAATGGTTGTGGCCGGCATGCGGATCGACCCCGCCGCCTGACTTGTTTTTGATCGCCAAGTGAATTTCATACGCGCCGCGAGCCGCAATCACGTCGCCGGGAAACAGCGAACCGTCGTTCGACACGACGACCGATTGTTGATCGCGATATTTGACATGCACGGGTACCCGGTCAAAATGATCTCCGTTCTGTTGATAGACGTACGATTCAGGCCCTTCTTTGACCACTGCCGACGCCGGCAATATCAATTGGTCTTGCCAACGCTCGATAGGAACGTGCACTTCCATGCGTTGTCCCGGCTTGTAACGCCACTGGGTATAGCGCTGCCCGTTGGGGGCGAGCTTGTCGGAAACGACGTCGTTAGGCAGCGTGAGATAAAACCGAAACGCGCGCGATTGCGAATCGACCGAGTCCGCCAGATAGAGCAAATGCAGGTCGTCAATCGTTTCGCGCTTCTCTTGGCCAGACATCAAGACCGCCGAAACGGGCCAATCGTTCTCTAGCGTCTTGCGCAGCAGCGGAGCGTCGTCTTCAAACGCCTTGCCTTCGATATAAAGTTCGCAATGATCGGCCAAAACGCCTAGTTGCTGACCTGCTTCCACTTGCTGACCGACGTTGACGGCGATCTCTTGAACATGGAAATAATGCTCCATCGCGCACGATTCGCCTTCGTCCGAGTGCGTCGGCGCGTTGACGGTCAGCGTTTGAAAGAGACGCCGATCTTGCGTGATGGCGTCGACTTGCGCTTGGTTCAAACCATGCAACAACAGCGCTTGGCGATCGGCCCGGAGCGACGCTTCGAGCTTTTGCTTTTCGTACTCTTGCTCAAGCACTCGTTTGCCGGGCACGATCCCTTCGGTCAAAGACTTCAGGCGTGCGATCTCGCGATTGACGACGTCCAAATTTTCGGCCGTGCGGATCAAATCGCTTTGCGCCGTGACCAGTTCTTCAAAGGTCAAGCGGATCTCAAAAAGCGGGCTCCCTTCGGCGACGGCCGTCCCTTGCCGAGGATAAATTTTGGAGACGACGCCGGTCAAAGGAGACGAAACGTGGATCTGCGATTGACCGGGACGCTCGACGACCATCGCCGGCAAATTGATCTGCCGCACGTAAGTTCCCAGTTCGACCGTCAGCGGGCGATAGCCGATGTTTTTCAGACCGTTGGGGCTTAGCACGATCGACGCGTCTTCGACATGGCCTGCATGATCGTGATCCGTCTCGTCGTGCGGAGCCGCGTCGGTCTCGGCCGGGCGCGACGTCGATTGCGCCCGATCGATCAGCGGCCGCCAATAGGGCGAAGCGGCGGCCGCCGCGACGACGACGCCGACGAAGATGGCCGTCGGCCAGAGCCAGCGTGTGCGAGTTTTGGGGAGAGCGTTCATCCGTATTTTCCAATTTTGCGCGCTTTCAGGGGTGCGACATGCGCAGTAAGGTCCACGAGCGACCGAATCGGCGTCGTAACAGACGACAATCGTTCGGCGTGGCAAACGCAAATTAACGAGGAAAGAAACGGAGTTTAGATTCGCAAGATTCCGAGCGCTAGATGGCGGCGCAGCGCGACCCCGTAGGTGAGACGCTGACTTGTCGAATGGATGCGAAATTTATCAAGAGAGCGGAACGCCGAGAGCGTCGAATCGGAGGCGAGCGTCCGCGTATTAAGCCACACGTCGGCGCAAGTCGCCGTTCGGCTGGAAGAGGAAGTCACGTACGCACATTTTGCGTCGGAGCAGGTCGCTTCTTCGCCTGGGCAATCCGTATGCGGGTCATCGTCATGACTGGCGATCGCGGCGGGAAGCTCGTGCGAATGGCCGCCGCATGTATCGTGAATCGCCTCGGAGACGACTTCGTTGACCGGGCAGCAGAAGCTATCGGCATGGACATGATGAGCGCAGCAACCGACGATCGCATGCCAGGCAATGGCCGTAATCGTCAAAATTGTCGTAACGCTCCGAATCACTGTCTTATGGCTCCGATATTCGAAACTTTTCCGATCAGGCTAAATTATCGGCCAAACGCATCGTCAAGCAACAGCACTTTTCGCCGTCCTAACCCAACCTTTGGCGAAAATATTCAGCGCGCAAAAAGTCAGTCTTCTTTACGGGGGAGAAAAGAAGACTGACGATCGCGTCGATCATTTGATCGAACATTTTGGTAACAAAGGACTTACGCCGCTTTTTCGGCGTTAGTCTTTCTGCTCTCGCAAGTTCTGCGGGATATCGACTTCAATTTCGGTCAGCTTGTTGTTTTTGCCGTCCCCCTGCTTTTGCAGTTCGAAGGCGTCGTAAAGCTCTCCGATAGCAGTGCGCGCTTCAAACCGCAGCTTGCCGCCGTCGATATGGATAATCTGGTAAAGCTGCGTGTCTTCGCCGATACGTTCCATAAAAGGCCAGCGCGTGTTGTCGTACATTTTGGGGCCGCTGACCGAAACGACGTAAACCGTGCCGTTTTGCTGATCGACCTTTTGCAGTCCGGTCGGAACGTTGAACGAGCCGACAGGCACGCTTTTATCTTCTTTCTTCGACTCGACTCCATGGTTGGCGAAGTCAGAGTCAGGCGTGTCAGCGCTCGGCACGTCAAACCCGGTGCGTCCGTACGTGTGATCATGCCCTTGCAGCACCAGATCGACTTTGTATTTGTCGAAGATCGGTTTCCAGAGCGCTCGCAGTTCGGGGTTGTCGCGCCCTTT
>JBITAD010000575.1:0-6809 GCA_044439945.1 Blastopirellula sp. JB062 | reverse complement strand
CCTTCTATGTTTCGCCTGCGGCGGCGGTTGTCGTATCTAGCGCTCGCCGCGACAATCAATCAAGATGCGCAACGTCGCGTCTTGCAATCTCTTTTTCTTCAGGATGGCTTTGCCGATGTCTTCGCATAAACCTTCGTCAGATCGCATTACCGTTCCGAAATTCGTTGCGATGAAAAAAGAGGGCAAAAAAATCTCGATGCTGACGGCGTACGACCACACGATGGCCCAGTTGCTCGATGAAGCTGGCGCCGATTCGTTATTGGTCGGCGACAGTCTTTCGATGGTGGTGCAAGGACATGACTCGACCCTGCCTGTGACGCTCGACGAAATGATCTATCATGCCAAAATGGTCGCCAGGGGAGTGCGCCGCGCGCTGGTGATTGTAGATCTGCCGTTCCCCAGTTTTCATCTTGGCGTCTATAGCGCGATCGAGAGCGCAGGCCGCATTTTGAAGGAAACGGGCGCCCAAGCCGTCAAGCTCGAAGGGGGAGTCGAACAAGCCGAAGTTATCGCGGGCCTCGTCTCGGCAGGCATCCCCGTCATGGCTCATGTCGGCCTTCGCCCGCAACTAGTCATGCAGATGGGCGGATACAAAGTGCAGCGTGACGAGGAACAACTGATGGCCGATGCGATGGCGGCCCAAACGGCGGGCGCATTCGGCATGGTGCTAGAATGCGTGCCTCGTCAGGTCGCCGCGAAAATCTCGGCGGAATTAGCGATCCCAACCATCGGCATCGGCGCAGGAGTCGATTGCGACGGCCAAGTCTTGGTGGTCAACGACATGCTAGGGCTGACCGGCGGCTACGTACCGAAGTTCGTCAAAGCGTACGCCGACTTGCGCGGGCAAATATCAACCGCCGCCAAGCAATATTGCGAAGAAGTTCGCAGCGGCGCATTTCCCGCCGAGCAGCACACGTTCAAATAAAACCGAGGTCGCAGTCAGCCTGACGCGCTGAGCGGCGTCGACAAACCGCCGGAGATCGAAATGGCGAATCGCTTGGCTCAGGAGTCGAGTCCTTATCTGCTGCAACATGCGAACAACCCCGTCCACTGGCGCCCCTGGGATCAAGCGGCGATCGCCGAGGCGGTCGAAGCGGAAAAACCGATCTTTCTTTCGATCGGCTACTCGGCTTGCCATTGGTGCCATGTAATGGAGCATGAAAGCTTTGAAGACCAAGCGATCGCCGATTATCTGAACGAGCATTTCATTTCGATCAAGGTCGACCGCGAAGAGCGGCCTGACCTGGATCAGATTTATATGAACGCGGTGCAAATACTGACGGGGCGCGGCGGTTGGCCGATGTCGGTCTTTTTAACTCCGCAGCTCAAGCCGTTTTTCGGCGGCACCTATTGGCCGCCGACCGCACGCGGCGGCATGCCCGGCTTTGACCAAGTATTGCGAGCGGTCGTCGACGCTTGGGATAATCGCCGCGCCGTCGCATTTGAGCAATCGGAAAAGTTCGCCGAACGCTTACACGAGATCGGCCATGCCGAAGATACCGGCGAGAACATCACGATCGACCTGCTCGACGAAGCGTATCAGCATCTCGAATCGATCTATGATTTTCGCCACGGCGGGTTCGGCGGCGCACCGAAATTTCCGCATACCATGGATCTCGAACTCTGCTTGCGCTACAGTCGCCGCCCAGGGAACAACCGCGCGTTAGAAATGGCCGTTCACCACTTAGATCAAATGGCGCGGGGCGGAATTTATGACCACTTGGGAGGGGGTTTCGCGCGTTATTCGGTCGACGAGCGTTGGTTGGTTCCTCACTTTGAAAAAATGTTATATGACAACGCGCTGCTGGCAGGCGCCTATGTCGACGGTTTTCGCGCGACGGGCCGAGAAGATTTCGCCCGCGTGGCCAGAGAGACTTGCGACTACGTTTTGACCTATTTAACTGATGAAACAGGCGGATTTCAAAGCGCCGAAGACGCCGATAGCGAAGGGGAAGAAGGGAAGTTTTACGTCTGGACGCCGGAAGAGATCATCTCGATTCTGGGCGAAGCGCAAGGCCATCGATTCTGCGAAATTTACGACGTTCGCGCAGGGGGCAATTTTGAAGGGAAAAGCATCCTCAATTTGCCGCAAGCGATCGAACAATGGGGAGCGGCACGTCAGTTGGACGTCGAACAACTGCACCAGGAGTTGGCCGCAGATCGCCAAAAGCTGCTGCACGCTCGCGATCAGCGGGTGCGTCCCGGCAAAGACGACAAAGTTTTGGTCAGTTGGAACGGCCTGATGATCGACAGTCTGGCGAAAGCGTCCGGCGCGCTGCGCGAGCCGAAATATCTTGTCGCAGCTGAAAGAGCGGCCGATTTTATCTTCGCTCACATGTTAGACGACGCCGGGCGTCTGCTTCATAGCTATCGGCAAGGGGCCGCTAAACTAGCGGCCTATCTTGATGATTACGTCAATTTAGCCAACGCTTGCGTTTCGCTTTACGAAGCGAGTTTTTCCGAGCGCTGGCTCCGACGAGCGATTGACCTGACAAATCAAACGCTTCGCCATTTTGGCGATGCCGTGGGGGGCGGATTTTATTTCACTGCTGACGACCATGAGCAGTTGATAGCGCGTAATAAAGATCTATACGACAATAGCGTCCCCAGCGGCAACTCGGCGGCGACGCTATTGCTGCTTCGACTAGGGGCAATTTTAGGCGACCCCCAGTTGCTAGACGAAGCGCTGACGACGATGCGCGTCGCCGCCCCATTGATGAAAAAACACCCCACCGCGACCGGCCAAATGCTGGCCGCAGTCGACCGTTATCTGGGGCCCACGCGAGAGATTGTGATTGTCGGCAACGCGAACCAGGGGAATACGGCTCGGTTTTTATCCGAACTGCGCCGTCGCTATCTGCCGAACCATGTCGTCGTTTGCGTGCCTGCCGACGAATCCCTGGCCGATGACTCGCCGCTGGCGCCAATTTTAGCGGGCAAAAAAGCTTTGCCCGATGCCGACGGCGCTGTGTTTATTTGCGAAAACTTCGCATGCCAGCGTCCCGTTTCGTCCGCACAAGCGATTACCGATTTGCAATCGACGTAACGCTTTCACCGCGAATTGCCAAGAAGGACGATGAGATTCGATTTCTTCGTCGCATTGCAATCGCCCACGAAATGGGGCGTGTTCCGATCCTGCTTTACCCTCTAAAATGAGCGATTCGATCCGCTTCCTTCTTTTGAAGTTTATTAGGTAGTTGAGCTATGCCGACCGTGCCGCAATTTAATACGATACGCACCGAAATCGCCGGAGTCTCGGTTCTCGATTTGGCGGCGAAATATGGCACCCCGACTTTCGTTTACGACGCGGCGAAAATTGTCGAACGGATCAACGATCTACGCGCCTTCGACGTAATTCGTTACGCCCAAAAGGCGAGTTCCAATCTCGCGATTCTCGACCTGGTCCGCCAAAACGGCGTCATGGTCGACGCGGTTAGCGCGTGGGAAATTCGTCGCGCCTTGGCCGCTGGCTACGCCACGCAAGGCGAACCGGCGCCGATCGTTTATACGGCCGATATTTTTGATCATGAAGCTTTGGCCTTGTGCGTCGAACATGGTTTGCATGTCAATTGCGGTTCGCCCGACATGATCGCCCAGTTGGGAACCGCGGCGCCGGGAAGCGAAATTACGCTGCGGATCAACCCAGGTTTCGGGCATGGGCATAGCCAAAAGACCAACACCGGCGGCCAGCAATCGAAACATGGCATCTGGCACGAGCAACTGAATGACTGTCTGTTGATCGCCGATCAGCATGGGGTCCGCGTGACCGGTCTGCACATGCACATTGGTTCGGGCACCGATCTCGAGCATCTGGCGCAAGTTTGCGGCGCCATGGAAAAAGCGGCGTTGGAGGTCGGGCGCACGATTACCACAATCAGCGCCGGGGGCGGCTTGCCGATTCCGTACAACGCATCGCAAACCTATGTCGACCTAGATCAGTACTACGAACTTTGGAACGGCGTACGCAGTCGACTGCAAGATAAGTTCGGCCATTCGATTTCGCTAGAGATTGAACCAGGTCGCTATCTGGCGGCGGAGTCGGGCTACTTGCTGGCCGAAATTCGCGCAATCAAAACGATGGGCGAGAACAAGTTTTACGTCGTTGACGCCGGTTTTAATAACTTGGCGCGACCAATTTTGTACGGCTCGTACCACCCCATGTCGATCGCACCGGCCAGCGGCGAATCGGACGAGCGCCCGCATGTTGACGTCGTGGTCGGCGGTCCGCTGTGCGAGTCAGGCGACATCTTCACTCAGGAAGAAGGGGGCTTTGTCGGTACGCGCAGCTTGCCTGCCGCATCGGTCGGCGACTTTCTGGTGATCGAATGCGCAGGCGCCTACGGGTTTGTGATGGGCTCGAATTACAATTCAAAGCCGTTAGCCGCCGAAGTCTTAATTCAAGAGGGGCAAGCCCACTTGGTTCGCGAGCGGCAAACGTTTGAAAACCTGATCGCTGGCGAACATATTCCGAGCCGATAACGCGGCGCCGGTTAGGCGCCGCGCGAAGCCGCATACGTCGATCGTTCGCTTTCTTCTAGCGGGTGCGTCATAATGCCGTGATCCCAAGCGGGCAAGATCGCGTCATGTTCGATGTCGTCGATTAAATCAACCACGGAGTTAATCACGCGGTCTGGACGAAAGGCGTACGACGGCAAATCTTCGGCGCTCGATCCGCCGCTTAAGGTTAGCGTCGCATAGTAGCCCATTTGCACGGCGCCCAAGATATCGGTCTCCATCGTGTCGCCGATCATGACCGTTTCCCACGAGCGAACGCCGAGTTCCCATTGCGCGGACCGCATCATCACGGGGCTCGGTTTGCCGACGCTAAAAGCGGTTCGACCTGTCGCTTTCTCAATAAACGAAACGGTGGCGCCGCATCCGCTGCGCGTTCCCGATTTGGTAGGACAGTTCGGATCGAGATTGGTCGCGATCAATTGGGCGCCGTCCAGCACCATTTGGACCGCCGCATCCAGCATTTCGAGCGTGATCGAACGGGCTTCGCCGACGACCACGTAGTCGGGCGCCTGGTCTACGATCGCATAACCGTTGCGATGCAGTGCGTTATGCAGCCCCCCTTCGCCGATGACGAACGCCGTGCCGCCCGGCTTTTGTTTGGCTAAAAACCGAGCGGTCGCCATCGCACACGTAAAAATTCGATCTTCTTCCACGTTGATCCCCATCCGAAAAAGCTTGGCGGCGACGTCGCGTCGCGTGCGCTGGCTGTTGTTGGTCAGAAATAAAAATGGGATCTGCTTCTTTTTTAACGTGGCGATAAAGCGGTCAGCCCCTTCAATCAGCTGACTTCCGCGATAAATCACGCCGTCCACGTCAATCAAAAATCCTACGCTCATCTTTCTCATTCCTTGTCGAGTCAAACCAAACGTAAAAAGGTCAGACCCTACCCGAATAGGCAATTGGTATGCCAAAACGACAAGGCGATCGCTCTCCACCTAAATACCATCTAACGGATAGGTTTAGGTGAAAATCTCTCTCACTGCTTATTTAGCGCGCAGCGACGACGGCAACCGCACGCATGTTTGGGTCGGCGACGCTAGCCCCCGTTTCAGGCGAGTCCGCCCAAGCGACATGCGTATCGTTGCGCAAGCATCGCAATTTTTTGCTCTTTGCGACTTCATCGCCAACTTAAAAAAGCAGGACTAACGCAGAAGTTTTTCAATCAATTCCTAACAGGTAGAAATCGCGTCGACCGTTGGCCCTACAGCGTGCAAGCGCCCAGGGGTATAATTGACCGCTTCCCCATCACTTCCGGCAATATGCAGAAAGCTCCATGACGACGACCATTGAGTCTCCGGCATTTGACTTCGCACCCTATCGTTCGCTCAGCAACGAAGAACTGACCGATCGCATCAATGCGGTCCGCAGCAAACAGGGCAACCGGTTGATGATCTTGGGGCATCACTATCAGCAAGATGAAGTGATCGCCCTGTCGGACCTGCGAGGCGATAGTTACCAGCTAAGCAAAATGGCGGCCGAAAGCGGCGATTGCCGATCGATCGTTTTTTGCGGCGTTCACTTTATGGCCGAAACGGCCGATATCTTGGCCAATCGTCCTGATAAAGTTGCCGCCCGCGACGGTGAACGGGTCACGGTCATCTTGCCCGACATGGCGGCCGGATGCTCGATGGCCGACATGGCCGAAATCGATCAAGTCGAAAACGCGTGGGAAGACCTAGGCGAATTGATCGACACCAACGATATTACGCCGGTTACCTATATTAATTCGGCCGCCAGTTTGAAAGCGTTCGTCGGTCGGCACGGAGGCATCGTCTGTACGTCGAGCAACGCCGCATCCGTACTGAAATGGGCGTTTGAGCGCACCAGTCGCGTGTTGTTCTTTCCTGATCAACACTTGGGGCGCAACACGGCGCTGACGATGGGCATTACGAACGATCAGATGCCGGTCTGGAATCCGTACGAGTCGGAGTTCGGCGGCAATTCGGAAAGCGCCATTCGCAACTCGAAAGTAATCTTATGGCAAGGTCACTGCAGCGTTCACCAAATGTTTAAAAAGGAACATGTCGCCGCGTTCCGGCGCGACTATCCTGGCATTCAAATCTTGGTGCACCCCGAATGCATGCAGGAAGTGAACGAAATCGCCGACGTATCGGGCTCGACAGGCAAAATTATCGAGACCGTCCGCAATGCGCCTGCCGGGTCGAAATGGGCGATTGGCACCGAGTTGCATTTAGTCAACCGCTTGAAAGCGGAGCATCCCGAACAGGAAATCCATTTTCTGTCGCCAGTCGTCTGCATGTGCGCTACGATGTATCGTATTGACCTGGCGCACC
>JBITAD010000574.1:0-6810 GCA_044439945.1 Blastopirellula sp. JB062 | reverse complement strand
GCTTTATCGTCACCGGCTTGGTCGAAGCGGCGGCATTCTTCCAACGGCGCTCGCGAGTGTGGTGCGCCGACTTGGGCGAAGGGCTCGAGGTTCGCGAATTAGGCGAAGCGCATACTTTCGCCGACGCCGACGTCATGGCGATGGCCCTTTGGGATAAAAAGATTTACAACAACGGCAAGCCCGCCGGCGTCCGCCGCAACGTGCGGTATTGGCTCTACGAGCGAGAGACGCCGGTCGTGATGAACTATCGCATTAAAGAGGATCAAACCGACCCGCTTGCCGAACTTCACAACCGCTTGCTCGATCTGCTCGAGCAGCGCGCCTCTGAAGCTTTAGATCAGGGGCAGCACGCCGCTGGAGAAGGGTGGGCCGTCAGCAGCGATTCTCTCGCGACCGGCGCCTCGACCGATAGTCTCGTGCCGTTCGATCAATTGGCAGCTGTCGACGTCTTTGGCGACGAAGTGTGCATTTGGCGAACTGAAGACGAGCATGCGTCGATTCGCATACCGATCAAAAGTCGAAATTCGTACTTGCTGATCCGACTACTAAGCAAGCGGATTCCGGAGCGTGATCCGTCGGCGACTCCGACCGGCGGCTTGGGGCGCGTTCTTTTTGAGAGAAAATCCGAGTTTGGTTTGCTCGCCTTGGTACTGGCGATCTTGTTCACGTTGTTATCGACGCTCCTCTTTCTAGTCCATCCGCTGTTGGGGTTCGCGGCGCCGCTGGCCGTGACGGCGATCAGCGTCTTTTACTATTTCTACTGCAAAAAAACGGCGTTTCGGTGTCATGAGATGGGCGTCTACGACGCCGGGCTCTTTGGTGAAAAAAAATTACGCTATGAAGAGGTGCAATCATTCACCTATTCGGCGACCCGAATGTACGTTAATGGCGCATACACCGGCACGCAAACGCAGTTGGAGTTCGTACCGCGGGACGAGGTGGGCGGCGCAAAAATCAGTTATCACGCCAACATACAAGGCGCCGACGATGATCTCGACGCGCTGCGCAACCATGTCTCCCAAGTCATCAGCGCCGTGATTTTAAAAGAGATCGCCGACGGACGCTCGATCGCCTGGACGCCCAATCTTACTTTTCATAACGAGCATCTAGAGTTCGTTCCCAGTTCTTTCTTCGGCGGCAAGAAACCCCCGATAACGCTTCCCTGGAACAAAATTCAAAATTTCGACATTCAGGAAGGCACGTTTCACGTCTGGGAGCAAGGAGTCGACAAATCGGTCATTCATGAGCCGGTCGCATCCCCTAACTTCTTTCCTGGGTTTCATGCGTTTTGCGCAATTTTAACCCCCGCGACGGAATCCGAAGAAGAATTAGTCGAGGCCGGCGAATAGGCGCGACTTACGAACCGCCTGCAAACTCGGCCGGCGACTGCGCCTAAGCCGTGCTCGAAGTCGTTTCGCATTCTTGGGGTCGATCTTCAGGGTCGCGCGGAAAGAGATTTTCGACCACTTCGTAAAATTCGGCCGGCGACGAGACCTTGGCCGCCCGCGTACGGAACGCACGCGCGCCGTACATGCCTTGCGCATAACAACAAGCGAACTTCCGCATCAGCATTGTCCCTTTTTCGACGCCGAAACGTCGTACGACCAAATCGTAATGACGCAGCAAGCAGGCACGTTGCTCGGCCAAAGTCGGATCGGCCGGAACCGGCTCTCCCTTCAAGGCGGCGGCAGTTTGGGCAAACAGCCATGGACGGCCCAAGCAAGCTCGGGCGATCATCACGCCGTCAACTTGATACCGCCGAAACGCTTCAACTACTTTGTCGGCCGAATCAAGATCGCCGTTGCCGATGAGCGGAATCTTGTCGAGATATGGCTTGATCTCCGAGATCTTATCCCAATCGGCGTTGCCTTTAAAAAAGTCGGCCGCCGTACGACCATGAACCGTCAGCGCTGCAGCGCCTGCCGCTTCGACCACTTGGGCGATCTCCGGTGCGTTGATCTGATCGCGACTGCAGCCAAGCCGTATCTTCGCCGTTACTGGAGTCGGAGCACACGCCTCGACGACCCGACGAATAATCGAAAACATCTTGTCTGGCCAGCGAAGCAGATACGACCCGCTATGGGCCGATTGCGTCACCTGTTTGACCGGACAGCCGAAATTAATATCGACGACGCTTACTTGAAATTCTTCGACTAACCGCTCGCCGACTCGAGCCATCGTCTCGGGTTCGTTATCCCACATTTGCACCGCTAATGGGCGCGGCTCGTCCTCGATGCCCCACAATCGGTCCGGAAACTCGGCTTGCTGATCAAGCCAAACGAAACTACGGGCGCTGACCATTTCGGTCGCCTGCAGACCTACCCCCCCATAATCGCGGACAATTTGGCGAAACGCGTAATTGGTGTATCCCGCCATCGGCGCTTGCAGAATGGGAGGATCGATCACCAAATCGCCAATCTTTAGCGGCTTGATCGAGACGGCAGGAGACGAAGTTTCGGCGGATGCGTTCATAACGTACTATCGTCGGCGCACCGCCGCTTGGCGTCAAGCCGCGCTTGCCGTAGCGCTACGGACTAACGGCGTTCCATTGAAGCCCCGAGGCCGGCTCGTTAGGGGCCATGCCCTGCGATTTCAAGCCTGAAGACGCCGGAACCGGAGTCGTGGTCGACTGAACCGGTTCGGTCGCCCCGGTCAGTTGAATATTAGAATTCGTTTGATCCACGCTCGAACCGCGCCAACCATTCGCCGGAGCCCCAGTGCTGGGATACTGCGTCGGCGGCGGGCTCATCGTATTGGGCAACGCTGGAGCGGCAGCCGGAGCGCCAGCCGCCGGCGGAGGCGCCAAGGTTCCGCCGGGAGGAGCGTAAGTGCCGGAGCTAGGCGTGCCTAGCGTAGCGCCGCCTGTTTGCGGCTGATAATAGGGCGCCGTCGTCCCCGGCTGGCTGTAACTGCCGGTCGCCGGCGGCGGTACGCGTTGCGGCCCATAAGCCGCAAACGGATTGAGTTGCGAATTATTGCCTTGGCAACCCAGCAATGTTGCGAACGCCGCAAATGCCAGACTTTGAATAATGCGATCCATCGGGAATTCCTTTCCCCTTGATGCGTCTTGTTCCGTCAATAAACAGACGCAATCACCGCCGCCGTCTGCGCAGAAACGGCGACGCGATTACTTTTTGTCCCATGCAAGCACGCGAAGGATAGCTAGATTGCAAACCGCGTCCAAGAGGAATTATTCAAAATCGGACGCTGGAGTCACAATTTTTGTAAAGCTGACGGGCGCCGCTTGCTGATCGGTAACGAACGGATTGAACACCACTTGAGGGGCCGGCCAGATGCTAGCGGCTGCGTCGCCGCTATTTTCTGACGATTTTTCGTCCTCGTCCGTCGTCGGCTCGATCGCATCGGCGTCTGCCGATTCGTCAGGCGTCGTCTCGACGGCGGTCGCATCTTCGCCAGTCGACTCGCTTGCGACCGCTTCGGTCGACACGTACGGGTTCATCACGACCTGAGGCTCCGGCGTCGGGGCCGAATAAACGACGCGCTGCGACGGGCGATACGATTGAATCGCAAAAGGGCTCACGCCGTAAGGTCGCGCCACCGAGTTTGAGTAATAAACGGGCGGATGCAACGCAAAATAAGGGGGAGTCGGCACATTACTGAGCGAATAAGGGCGCCAAGCGTATCCGCCGAAGCTATTGTATCCGCAACCGCCGTAGCCGACTTGGGCGCCAAGATAGCCTTGCGGGTAATACGGAAAGTAAGCTTCGGCCGTAGCGCTGCCGATTGACGCGCCGACGGCGACGATCAAGCTGAACAATAGAGGACGCAACATGGGAGACTCGCTTGTCGAGGGGGGGCGATAAGCACTATCGTGGACCTATAATCCCTACGCTAATTACGACCCGCTAGCAGTCAACTAAAAAAGCTTGAAGAGCCCCTCAGCAAATTTGAATCTCACGCAATCTTTGAAAGAAGCTGCGCGACGCCTAGGCTTTTTGCATGTTGGCGTTTGCCCGGCCGTCGCACCAGCGAACATGGATGCGTTTCGCGATTGGCTCGACGCCGGTTACGCCGGCGAGATGCGATATCTGGCTGACCGCGCCGACGCATACGCCGATCCGAATCGGGTCCTCGACGGCGTCCGCAGCGTCGTCATGCTTACGTTGCCGTATCGGACGGACGACCCCCAACCAACCGCCGCAGGGCAGGGCCGCGTCTCGCGATACGCTTGGGGAGAAGTCGACTATCACGATCTGATTCACGGAAAGCTGAAAATGCTAAAGCGTGAATTTCAAGAGCTTGCCGGCCAGGCGGACGTGCGCGGCGTCGTCGATACGGCGCCGTTGCTCGAACGCGACTTCGCTCAATTGTCTGGGCTTGGTTGGATCGGAAAAAACACGCTGTTGCTCAACAAGAATGCCGGCAGTCTCTTTTTTCTGGCGGCGCTGCTCACTACGGTCGAACTAGAATATGATCCGCCTCACGCCGCGAGCCATTGCGGGGTCTGCACGGCCTGTCTTGACGTATGCCCAACCGACGCTTTTCCTCAGCCTCATGTGTTGGATGCGACGCGCTGCATTAGCTATTTGACCATCGAACTGCGCGGTCCGATCCCACGCGAATTGCGTCCAGGCGTCGGCGAATGGGTCTTCGGTTGCGATTTGTGCCAAGACGTATGCCCTTGGAACCGCAAAGCGCCGCAATCCGACGAGCCGACTTTCCAGGCGCAAGCCGGCAATAACCCGCTCGACCTCATCTCATTATTCGAACTAGACGACGATGCCTTTCGCGCCCGATTCCGCAAGTCGCCAATCTGGCGTCCTCGGCGCCGCGGTCTATTGCGTAACGCCGCAATCGCTTTGGGTAACCGCCCGACGCCCCAAGCGGTTTTTGCATTAACGAAAGGCTTGAATGATCCCGAAGCGTTAATTCGGGGCGCGGCGGCTTGGGCGCTAGGTAATTACGCCTGCGACGGGTCGCTGCAGGCGTTACTCGCCCGCGAAAAGCTTGAAACCGATTCTGAAGTCTGCGAAGAAATCGTTTTGGCGCTACGCCAGCGGAACGCGTCGGTTTAGGACCATTCAGCTAACACTCGGACGTCCCGGCGTGGATTTTCGGATCAAGATAATTTCCGGGCAGATCTTCCACATAAAAAGCGTCTCGGATCGCATGCCAATCGGCCAAAGTTCTCATTTTGGTAAACTTGGCGCGCACCTCTTCCAGATTCGGATGTAAGAACGAGTATTTGATTCCGAATTTGCGCATCTGCGTCAAACCCCGTTTTTCGCCATAGAGTTCTTCCGCCAAGCGCAGATGTTCGTTAATCACGTCGCGTTGCTCAAACACCGTCGGCGCCGGCGGCAGCGGCTGATCGGCGAACAACGCCCGAGCTTGCTGAAAGATCCATGGGTTGCCGATCGCGCCGCGAGCGACGGTCACCCCGTCGACCCCTGTTTGGCGCATCATCTCTAGACAATCTTGAGCGGTAAAAAGATCGCCGCTGCCTAAGATAACGCGATCGCCGACATGCGATTTCACCTCGCGTAAAAACTCCCATCGGCTCGGCCCGACGTAGCGCTGCTCGACCGTCCGCCCATGCACGGTGATCGCGGCGACGCCAAGGTCAAAGGCGCCGTCCAAGATTTGAAAAAAATGGTCGCGGCTCTCGGTCGTATCATCGATGCCGCGACGCATTTTGACCGTCACCGGTATCTCAGACGGGGTCGATTCGCGCGTGCGAGCGACAATTTCTAACGCAACTTCCGGCTGACTCAGATGAAACCCGCCACGGCAGCGCCCCAATACCTTGCGAACCGGGCAGCCGAAATTGATGTCGATCACATCGTAGCCCGCTTCGACCAACTTCACCGCACCGGCAGCGAACTGGACCGGCTCGGCGCCCATCAGTTGCCCGCCGACCGGATGCTCCTCGTCAGCAATCGCTAGAAAATGCTTGTTTTTGCTTCGATCTTTAAAATTGACCAAAAACTGATCAAGCATCACTTCGCAAATCGCGTACGAAGCGCCATATCGACGCGCCATGACGCGCATCGACATATCGCTGTAGCCCGACAAGGCCGCCTGGACGACAGGAAAATCAAGCTGAATGGGGCCAATCTTTAATGGGGCCGTCAACGGTCGAATCAAGTCTTACTATCCCTTGAATGCCAACAATTCGAGGCAGGGGCAGCGGTTATCGCTCGTCCGCCTCCCCGTTTCGTCATGCCGCGATGTCGGGCGCCTAATAACCAAGCCCCGGGCCGGTTAAAACTTCGGTGCCCACATATCCTTGAGTAATGTCGAACATGCCAGGGTATCGCTCGGCCCACTGGGCGTTGCCGGCCGGACAATATTGCCGCCCGTTTCCTTCAATCGCCGCGATCGTCGGCATGCGAGCCGCCAAACTGGCCGAATGCAAAAACGACGCCCCTGGGCAAGTCAAATCTTGCACGCAGAGGAACATGCCGAACTTCTGCGCCGCGGCGCCCATCAACAGCGCTTCGCTATGTCCTTTACATGCCTTTAATGCGACCCCGCTATAGCCTTGTTCGCGGGCAAGCAAAAGCGACTCGTAATCGATTAACGATTCGTCGATAACGACCGGCTTGATCTTTGCGGCGGCATGCATTCGATTTTCAGGATTGGCCCGCAAATCGCGGCTAGTCGGTTGTTCGATATATTGAACCCGATCAAGCGCCGCCGGACTCGTTTCGCTGAGCTTCGCTAAAAAATCGAGGATGTATTGCACGTTCGGGCAACGCTCGTTGAAATCGAGCGAATATTGCCAAGCCTGGCAGCCCCGTTTCGATTGCGCCGCAATCGAAACCGCGTCAATCTTCGCGACGCGAG
>JBITAD010000573.1:0-6864 GCA_044439945.1 Blastopirellula sp. JB062 | reverse complement strand
ATGACGAATTTGTTTCAAGTATTTCCTTAAACTTTACTCACGTTTTAAGTCCCGGCACGATCCTCCCCTCTGAAGGGTCATTCGGCAGCGATTCGCCTGAGAACGGCGCAGAATAATGAGAAGCGTCCGTTCCGTTGGGGGTAGTCAGAAAATTTCCCCATATTTTGCCATGAAGTCGACCCCAAACGGAACGACTTAGAAAGTGATCCCGCCCATGCGTTGACGTCTGCAACGTATCGCTACGCCGTGACTTTCTTCGAGAACTGCTGAGATAGCGAAACTCTATGGTATTTCGACTTGCTTTCTTGTTCAGTCTGTCGCTCTCTGCCAGCGTCGCTGCGGCGGCGGAATCGCCTGACTTCTCGCAAGAGGTCCTGCCGATTCTCTCGAAGCATTGTTTCGCGTGCCATGGTCCTGATTCGGAGAATCGCGAAGCAGGTTTACGTCTCGACGTTCGTGAAGCCGCTTTCGACACGCTCGATAGCGGCGGCGCCGCGATCGTGCCGGGCAAGCCTGAACAAAGCGGTCTGATCGAACGCGTGTTCTCCGAAGACGAATATCTGCAAATGCCGCCGCCAGAGAGCGGCAAATCGCTCTCGGACAAAGAGAAGAATATATTGAAAGGGTGGATCGAAACGGGAGCGCCCTATACGGCGCACTGGTCGTTCCAAGAGATTCAGCGGCCCGATTTGCCCGAGGTCGCAGACCCGACCTGGCCGCGTAACGAGATCGATTATTTCGTCCTCTCGCGTCTTGAAGCGGCAGGTTTGACGGCAAGCCCCCCTGCAGCGCCGCAAACCTTGATCCGCCGACTTTATCTTGATTTGACGGGGCTGCCCCCTTCGTACGAAGCCGTACGCAAGTTTACCGAATCGCCGACCGATCAGGCGTACGCTCAAATCGTCGATCAACTGCTGGAATCGGAGCATTTCGGCGAACGGTGGGGCCGGCATTGGCTCGACCTGGCTCGCTACGCCGATAGCAACGGCTATTTGGGAGACGAGTTGCGCCCCAGCGCCTGGCGCTATCGCGACTGGGTGATCGACGCGATCAATCAAGACATGCCGTACGATCAATTTACGATCGAGCAGATTGCCGGCGACTTGCTTCCCGATGCGACGCAAGCCCAAGAGATCGCAACCGGCTTTCATCGCAATGCGATGAAAAATACGGAAGCAGGCGTCGACCAAGAAGCGGACCGGGTCGTACAAACGGTCGATCGTCTCAGCACCGTCGGCACGATCTGGCTCGGCTTAACCGTCGGTTGCGCCGAATGCCATACGCACAAATTTGATCCGATCACGCACCAAGAGTTCTATCAGCTTTACGCCTTCTTCAATAACTTCGAGCCGAAAGAGCTGGTGCTGGGCTATCGCGATCCGAAGCCGGAAGCCCCCAAGAAAGCGGAAGAAAGAGAGCGACGTATCCAACAGATCGTCGAGCGAGTGCGAGACCGCGGCGAGCCGCTGTTGGATCAGTTTTTAGCGACGCTGGCGAAGCCGAAGAAAAAACGAACCGAAAGCGAGAAAGAAGCCTTAGAGCATTGGCTGGCCGACTTAGATCGCAAAACGGTCAAACCGCTGAAAGAGTATGAAAAGTTAGCCCAGCAGCGACCGACCCCGGAAGAAGTGGTCGCTTCGGTAATGCGAAAAACGCGCAAACCGCGGCCGACGCACATTCACTATCGGGGCGATTTTCGCCAACCGACCGAGCGCGTTTATCCGGCGACGCCGCAGTTTTTGCCGCCGCTGCAGTCGCGGCAAGAGGTTGCCGACCGGCTTGATCTGGCGCGTTGGTTGGTTGATCCGAAACACCCGCTTACCTCGCGCACGGCCGTCAATCACCTTTGGCAGCATCTCTTTCAGGAAGGTTTGGTACGCACCGAGGACAACCTGGGAGTCGCCGGCGATCCGCCGACGCATCCGGAGCTGCTAGATTGGCTCGCCGCCGAGTTTCGCGAAAACGGCTGGAGCCGCAAGCGCCTGATCAAGCGGATCGTCCATTCGGCGACTTATCGACAAAGTTCGCAAATGACCGAAACGCTGCGACAAATCGACCCTGAAAATCGCTTGCTCGCTCGACAGTTTCGTTATCGCCTAGAGGGCGAAATCATTCGCGATCTGGCGTTGGCGTCTAGCGGCTTGCTGCATGCCGAGATCGGCGGCCCCAGCATTCGCCCGCCGATGAACAATCGTCTGACGTCGATCAGCCGCAATCAAGATTGGAAGGTGAGCGCGGGCGACGAAAAATATCGCCGCGGCATGTACATCTTGTTCCGACGCGCCACCCCGTTTCCGATGTTGACGACGTTCGACAGCCCTGACTCGACCTCGGCATGCCCGTCGCGCGAGATTTCCAATTCTCCGCTGCAGTCGTTGACGCTGCTGAACGACCCAGTCTTTTTTGAATGCGCGCAATATTTGGGGCGGCGCGTTTGCGAGCCGGGGCAAGACGCGACTTGGATCGACGTCGCTTTTCAACGGGCGTTGTCGCGATCGCCGTCGGCGGAAGAAGAGAAACAGGCGTTGCAGTTTTATGAAGAACTGCGAGGCACGTTAAAAGAGAGCGATCGCTCGAAACTGAAAGCGATCGTCGTCGAACCGGTCGACTCGGCTTCGCTGCCGTTGGTCGATCAGGCGGCGCGCGTTCTGCTGGTGCGCGGCCTGCTGAATCTCGACGAATTTGTGACGCGCGAATAATCAATAGCTCGCCAAGGTAAACGCTGATGGAATTGCCTGACCTACAATCCGCTAGTCATCGATCGCGACGCGACTTTCTGCTGAATTCGCTGTGGGGAGTCGGCGCGGTCACGCTGTCGAATTTGCTGCAAGCCGACGGCTACGCCGCCGAGCCGGCCGCACTGCCGGACGCCGATCCGCTGACGACTCGACGGCCTCATTTTCCGCCGCGGGCTAAAAACTGCATTTACATCTATCTTGAAGGGGGGCCGAGCCAGATGGATCTGTACGATCCGAAGCCGACCTTAAACAAGTTGGATGGCCAGCCGCTGCCTGAATCATTGCTCGAGAACATGCAGTTCGCGTTTCTTCAAAAAGAGACCGCACGCATCATGGGAACCCCGCGAAAGTTCGCGAAGCATGGTCAGTGCGGGATGGATTTCTCCGATTTGCTGCCGCACTTGGCGACTTGCGCCGATGATCTGTGCATGATTCGTTCGGTCCATTCCGATCAATTTAATCATGTGCCGGCGCAGCTGCTGATGAATTGCGGCTCGGCGATCGCCGGCCGCCCCAGCCTAGGCTCGTGGCTGTGCTACGGTCTGGGCAGCGAATCGCAAAATTTGCCGGCCTACGTCTCGCTCGTTACAACCGGCCGCGGCATCCCCGGCGGATCGGCCAGCTGGTCTAGCGGATTCCTCCCTTCGTCATACTCCGGCGTGTTGTTCGGCAACGAAGGAGAAACGGTCAACAATATTCACAACCCCGCCGGCATTTCGCCGCAAATTCAACGCTCGTCGGTCGATTTCATTAACCGAATGAATCGCATGCGCATCGACGACACGGGCGATCCTGAATTGGTCAGCCGCATCAAAGCGTACGAATTGGCGTTTCGCCTGCAATCGTCGACTCCTGAACTGACCGATTTATCCGGCGAAACGCAAGCGACGCTCGACCAGTACGGCTTTGACCGAAGCGAACCGGAGATCGGCAGCAATCGGGGCGGCAAAGGACTCTACCGGACCTTCTCGTACAACTGTCTGCTCGCGCGGCGGCTGGTCGAACGCGGGGTTCGGATGGTCAACGTCATTCATTCGTCTTGGGACCATCACTCGCGGCTCGATCCGGAACTCGCCCATAACTCGCAGATGGTCGACCAACCGATCGCCGCCTTGATTCAAGACCTTAAACATCGCGGCTTGCTTGACGATACGTTGGTAATTATCGGTTCCGAATTCGGTCGTACTCCTTTGGGCGAAAATCGTCCCGGTTATAAGAAGGTGACGGGCCGCGACCATCATCCCGGGGCGTTTACGATTTTGATGGCCGGCGGCGGCGTTAAGCCGGGCTGCATTTACGGCGCCTCGGATGAAATTGGTTGGGGCGTGCAAGAAAACCCGGTTCATGTCCACGATCTGCATGCGACCATCCTGCATTTGTTCGGTCTCGATCACACTCGGCTGACGCACCGAGTTCAAGGGCGCGACTTTCGCTTGACCGACGTCGCCGGTCGCGTGGTTCAAGACATTCTCGCTTGACCTTTGCGGCGCCGCTGACCAAGCGGCTAGTGAGATAGACGCCGCATTGATTCTCGCGTCAAAAGCGATTCCAATGGGTTCGCGTCGTTTCCGCTTGCGACGCCGCGCGTCCGCAGTCGGGCGAGCGAAGCCGGCGCGCCCTACTTTTTTGACGCTTGAGATGCACCAGATTGCGACCCGGTCGTTAACGGAACAAGAACGGAAAATCGTTCAGGTTCACGCGCAACCGAACGCGGCCGCCTTCGGTTGCTTGACCGTCTTGTTGTTAGTCGCGCCGATTGTGATTCTGCTGCAGCTGCTAGGTCTCGTCGCGAATCACTTCTCTTCGGTTCAGTTCGAGGCGTTGCGATTGTTGGCCGTGGCGATTCCGCTGATCGTCTATCTCCTGATTATTCAATCGTATTGGAAACGTGACCGCCGTCGCAGCCGACGCGCGCAGCAAGACTTGGCCGACGACGTAGTTCAAGAAATCTGGGTGACGCAGCCGCGCGTTTGCGAGGTCTCTAGCGATCCGGACGAGCCGGGGCTCGCCTTCGATTTGGGCGACCGAAAAATCTTGTTGCTGAGCGGACCTTGGCTCTATTACGCCAACACCTATCAAGCGGAAACGGCCGACGCGGAAATCGACGCAGAATCTGACGACGCTCTGGCGAAAGGGCGCTTTCCGAGCACCGACTTCACCGTAACCCGACTGCCGCAAACGGGCTATGTGCTGGCGATTCGAGTCAACGGCGAATACGTAGAACCGGAAAGGTCGCTCGACGCCCTGGAGCGCGGGCATCGATTCCGAGATTCCGAAATCTTGGTCGGCGATCTGGACGAGATCGCCGACATTTTGTCTCGCGCCGAGTTCAACTAAGGCGCCGGAGTCGCTGGGCGAGGTTCGTTAGCCCAAGATCTCGGGGTTTCGCACGTTCTCAGGCGTCCGTCCTTCGAGCCAATCGACGACCTGTTTTGTGGCGCGACCGCGCAAATTTTCGAGCGATTCGACCGAGACGAAAGCGGCGTGCGGCGTGACGATCACGCGCGGATCGTTCATCGGGGGCTGCGACAGATCGGGGGGCTCCGGGTCTTGCACGTCGAGCGCCGCGCCCGCAAGCTCGCCCGCCTGTAAGGCGGCGGCCAAAGCGGTTTGGTCAATCAAGGCTCCGCGGGCCGTGTTAATCAGATAGGCGGTCGACTTCATCTTTTTAAATTGTTCGGCGCCGAACAGATGTCGCGTTTCGGCGGTTGCCGGAACCAGCAGCGAAATGTAGTCGGACTCGCTGAGGACGCGATCCAGCTCGACGGTTTCGACCCCCGGCATCGTTTTGCCGCTACGGCTGGTCGCGATCACTTTTAAGCCGAGCGCCAGCGCCCTTTCGGCCAATTGCATGCCGATCTGCCCCAGCCCGACGACGCCTAGCGTCTGTCCGCTGACCCGTCGCATGGCAGGCCCCGCTTGCAGATCATACTTGCCGCTTTGGGTATCGTGATGATACATGGCGACTTTCCGGGCACAGGCCAACAGCAGCGCAAGCGTATGCTCCGCGACTTCGATCACGCAATAGTCGGGAATATTGGTGACGGCGATCTTGTGCTGGGTGCAATACGCCACGTCGATATTATCGAGGCCGATGCCGAGCCGGGCGACAATTTTGACGTTTGGCGAAGCGGCGATGACGTCGCGGGTTACCTTGGCCCAATTCGTAAGAATCGCGTCAACTTGATGTTCGCCGGCAAGTGCGGCGAGCGTCTTTTCGTCGTTATCCTGTGCGACGATCAGTTCGACCCCCGCCTGATCAAGCGTCGCTTGCTCGATTTCCAGATCTTTCCAGGCGTAGTCGGTCAGTAGCGCTTTGTATTTTGACATCCGCGGATCTTCAAGAGAGAGTGAGATTGCGTCGAGGCCACGATCGATTACGACGCATGGCGGCGAGCCGCCCATTCTAACGCATTGCGGCGGAGGATCCTACGCGGTCGGCGGTTATTAGAGCGCTTGGATATAGCGCAAAAAGCGAGCCTCTAACATCTTCCAATCGCTGCCGAACGACGCTTGAAAATCGGCGACGCGATCAGCGGCGCGATAATCGGAGCCTGCCGGCCGCGCGGCGACGGTCGCCAGGTATTGGGCGAATTGGCGCGGGCTTGTTTCGACCAAGTAAAAGCAGAGCGCCCAAGACTCGCTATAGGCGACGTCAGGACGGGTCGCAAAGATGCGATCGGATTCGATCAACGATCGCAGCGATCCGTCGGGGCGCGATTTCGCGGCGTAATCTTGAAACCAATCTAGCCGTCCGCGATTAATGCGATCGCTCGGGCGACGATAGACGGCCGAGTTCCATACGCCTGGCGCTTCGAACATGGTGGCCAAACCTTCGACGATCCATTTCGGCTGTTGCGCCGTGCGACTGTGTATGCCGGCGTTAAACGCCGTTTGATGGGTCGCCTCGTGCACGACGGTGGCGGCGTTCTCTTGCCAGAAAGCGTCGTCGTCTCTGCCGGCCGAAACGTCGTACATTAACACGCGATTGGTTCGTGACGAATAGTAGCCGACGACGCCCGGCGAAACGCGCATGCCATCTTGGGCGGCATACTTCTGATAGGAGCGAAAGTCTGGAAAGACGACCGCGACCAAGGGGAACTCGTTCCGTTGGAGGTGAATACCC
>JBITAD010000572.1:0-6848 GCA_044439945.1 Blastopirellula sp. JB062 | reverse complement strand
GAGCCGTTACGCACTTGGACGTTAGTCGAGCGCAAATCGATCAAGCGGCAACGAGATTGAAAAAACTGGGAAGCTGACCCGAAGCTGGCCAACTGAAGTTCGCACGAGGGACGAATAACTGCTACAACCAGTGATAAAACCCGCCTTGAGGGTGCGATCTTTGCGGTTAAGTCGGATTTTTGCATTCTCTTTGCCGAAATCCGGCAAAAGATTGTAAGCTAAATACTACTAGAGACTTAACGACAGCTAACCGGTCGCATTTGTCCACCTTTATCCACCCCGTAAGACCTCGCAACGCATGGCCGTCGCCACTACGAACGATTTTTGGAAACTGTTGCTAAAAAGCAACCTGCTTCCGAAGGAGCGTTGTCAGCAGCTTCACGAAAGCTACAAGCAGCAATCCGACGGAGCCAACGCCCCCAAGCAACTTGCCAAATGGTTGATCGGCCAGTCGGCGATCACCCCATATCAAGCGCGTATTCTGCTTAGCGGCAAACCGGGCCCGTTCCACCTTGGCGCATATAAATTGGTCGATCGGATCGATTCAGGGGCGCTCGCCGGCGTTTATCGAGCGGTGCATCTCAGATCGGATCACCCTGTCTTACTTCACAAAGTTTCCAAAGCGACCGTCGACAACGCTCAGCTCTGGCCGATCGTTCAGCAGCAGATACGTAGCCGTTGCGCATCGCCGCATCCCCACTTATGGCGATGCTATGAACTGGTCGACGTAAACGGCAATTACTTTCTGGCGACTGAAGAACCGACCGGCAACCCCTTGCAAGAAAGTCGGCCCGGCTCAGGCCAGCCGGTGCCGCCGAACGACTGCACTCGCTTGATCCGCCAAACGACGCTGGCGATCGATTGCTTGCACAATGCGGGGATCATCCAAGGTAATTTAACGACCGACGCTTTGTGGTTGGAAGCGAGCGGTAACTTAAAGCTGATGCACAATCCGCTGGAATTGCCCAGCCCGCCAGATTGGAATCAACAAGACGAAAAAACGCTCCGCCGCGCCGATTTCGCCGCACCAGAATTATTGTCGCCTGGTACCGCTCCGACCCGCTTGAGCGATATTTACGCACTCGGTTGCATCCTCTTCGACCTGCTTACAGGCAGACCTCCATTTGCCGGCGGCGACGTCTCGCAAAAATTAAACCGGCATGTGAACGAATCGGTCTCGCAAGATCCCGCGATCCCGCCCGCCTTGTTTCAGACCGTCGCCTACCTGTTAGCCAAAAATCCGTCGGTCCGCTACCAATCGGCCAATGACGTCGTCGCCGCTTTGACGCCGCTGGTTGATCCGACCCAGCTGAATCCGCCGACAACGACCTCTCCGCCAACGTTGACGGCGTATTTGCAATCGCTGCCGCCAACCGCCCCGCCGCCCAGTGCGACTCCTGCAGTCGGAATGCCTGCCCATCACTCGCCCCCTACGGCAGTCCCTTATCCGGGCGCCCCAGGCATGCCGTTTCCTGGCGCTCCCGCGATGCCGGGCTATGGCGCGCCTCCCACGGCTGTGCCGGTCGCCGCGCCCGTAGCGACTCCGGTCGCTTCGCCTGGCGGTCCTGCAGTCGGCGCGCCGAGCGGCCCCGCTATTCAAAGCGAGAGCCGAGCGACAGGCTTAGCCGAGCGAGTACGCAAACGGAAACGCGCTAAGCGAATCACGCAATTGGTCGTACTTGGCTTTTTAGCGGTCGGTATGCTGGTCGCCGGAATTTGGGTCTTGAACAACATGCCCGGCGATGCGCCGCCGGTCGCAGACCAAGATCCTCCTCCAGCGGCAGTCGACCCTGGTCAGCCGACGAACGAACCAGGGAACGGCGAGAACAAAATCGCGCCTGCATCCGAGTCGCCCAGCGAAACGCCGGTGCAACTTGTCGCCGACGATCAACAAACGCTTTGGGCGTCGCCCACTGAAGGAAACGTGATTTCGTTGCAAGGGATGCCGACCGGCGTAAAAAGCGTCTTGGTACTGCGCGTCGCCGATTTAACAGGCAGCAACGCCGGCCGCCAAGCTTTGCAGTCGCTAGGCCCCCGTTTCAATTCGTTGTGGACCAGTTGGGAAACAACTAGCGGGTTCAGTTGGAGCGAAGTTGAGTCAGTTGCGTTCGCCTTTGGTCCGACTACCCCGGCCGCTCAACCGGCGATCGTCGTTCGCCTGAAAGCGGCGACCAATCTGTCGTCAAAATGGGGAGGCGCCCAGCCGGTCGGCCAAGCTCCGGCCCAATACTTTCAACAAGGCGCATGGTCGTTTTATCCTCTTCCGACCGAAGCAGGACGCAGTTTTGTTATGGGCGCCGATAGCGATATCGCCTCGATCGCCGCCGCCGGCGGCGGCGAGCCGAAGCTGCCGATTGAGATGGAGCAGCTCCGTCGCGCTTCAGACGACCAACGCACCATCAACCTACTGTTTGAGACGCGGTACCTGCAGTCGCCGCAATCGCCGCTTGGACTTGCTGCGTTGTCGGGCTTAAAAGAACCGGTTAGTTGGTACTTGGGCGATATGATTCAGGCCGGGTTAGTCAGTTGCCAACTGGACGAAACCTATTGTTATGCCGAAGGACGATTTATCGGTACGCTGGCGGCCGAACCGTTCTCGCTGGCCGAATCGCTAAAAGCCCGCATCTTAGGAGGCTCGAAACTGATCGCCAACGCGATCACCCTGTTGGGGCCCACCCCGTATTGGCAGTCGCTCGGTAATAAATTTCCGACGATGCTCGAGTTCGCGCATAAATTTGCACGCTCTGGAGCAGATGGCAAACAAGCGATCGTCAATGTTGCGTTACCTTCCTACGCCGCCGCGAACTTGCTGGCGGCATCCGAGCTAACGATGACCGCTTCTTCTGGCGAAGGGGGCGGCGGCATGGCGCCGGTTGCAGCCGCAGGTGGGGGACAGCCCCAATCGCTTGAAGGCAAACTGCAAAAAAAGGTCAGCTTGGCTTTTCCGCAAAACTCGCTTGACTTCGCAATGCGTGACTTTGGCGACGAATTGGGGGCGCCGGTCAAGCTGATCGGAGGTGATTTGCAACTTGACGGCATCACCCAGAACCAGCAAATTCGCAATTTCAACATGATAGATAAGCCAGCCGAAGAAGTGCTGGTCGCGTTGCTGATGAAGGCGAATCCCGTCACAACCGTCCAGTCGCCCGACGAGGTCGACCAAAAACTTGTTTACGTAATTGGGCCAGATCCGGAGAATCCGGACGGAGACAAGGTTATATTAATAACTACCCGATCAGCCGCAGCCAAAAAGGGATATGACCTGCCGGCCCCGTTTCAACCTAAAAAGTAACTTCTCTCTCAGTTGCAATAAGCACGAACGCCGTGGAACCTTTTTCGATAAGATGCACGACCTGTCAGGCGCCACTCCGGGTAAAGCATGCGGAGTTGATCGGACAGATTCTGCCTTGTCCAAAATGCGGCAGCATGGTGCAGATCTCCGCTCCGGCAACAGCTTCGGACCTCTCTGACGCAGATGCGGCCAACGCCAAAACGGTCTCGTTACCTCAGCCTGGCAGTCGGTCCGGTTCTTCGCAAACGCCGAAAACCAAGAGTTACTCGCCGACCGGCCCCGCATCTCAAGCGACGCCCTCAGCCGCTCCCACGGCAGCGGATGCCGCGGAAAGTTCCGAAGAGTTGTTCGCCGATGCGGCTAACATGCTCTCTAGCGATGCGACGCACGAAAGCGATCCTGCGGTAGCAAACAACGCCGAGATCGAATCGCCCGACGCTGGCGTTCCTGTCACTACGAAGTTCGCCTCTTATCGGCTCGCCGCGTTGATCGGCGGCGGGGTCCTAGTCGGCGGATTGTTGTTAACTCTAGTCGCTAGAGCAATTTTGATTGACGAGACTCCAGTCGCCCAGGTTGAAGAGTCTGCCGTCGAACCGAAGGCGGAACAGTTGCCGGCCGTCCCCGATCAGGGAACTCTGAGCGAATTGCCCCCGACTGAAACGCCCGCGGATAGCAAGGTCGAAGAACCGACAGAAAATCGCTCGAAAAATACGAACGAACCCTCCGCGAAACCGACAGCTACGAAGCCGGCCGAGGCAACGCCAGAAACAGTGGCGATGCCCGAGGCGCCTTCCCCCAACTCGACCGAAGCGCCCGCGAAGGCCGCCGACGAACCGGCCGAGACGCCGTTAGACGAAACGACGCCGCCGGAAAACCCATTTTTGTTTGACATCCCGGAGCCGACGAAACCGGCGACGAAAGAGCCCGCCGACGAAGCGCCCGAGACGACTGACGAACAACGCATGAAGTTCGCCAATGATCCGCTGACCGGCGTCTTGGGCGACGCCTTTCCGTTGTTCGATGAAGAAATGTTTGAAGCTCCGGCTTCGCAATCGATTTCAGAAGCTGCCGCCCCAGCTCCGTCGCTGCCTGATCCGGCCGAAACCGCGCCGGCGGAACCTGTCGTCGAGAAGCCTGCGCCGCGGAATATCGAGATGAACGCACGGTTGAACGATCCATTCGTTAACGCTCGGTTCCGTGAGATCCCGTTGCTCGATCACCTGCGGAACTTGACCCGCTGGAGCACGATTCCTATTTCGGTCGATCCGCTCGCGCTACAGTCGGCCGATTTGTACGGCGATAAAAAAATCAATGTCAATCAAAGCTCGACCACGACCGAGCGATTGCTTCGCGGCGCGGTCGAACCTTTGCGAATGTCGCTCGAAATCGGGGCCAATCAAATCCAGGTCGTCCCGCTCAAGCAAGCAGGCGACAAGCCTCCGACGATTCGTTTTCAGGTCGAAGATTTAGCCGCAAACGACAAGGCGTTAGGCGACTTGGCCTATTTGGTCACGCATTTGGTCGTCCCCGAATCATGGCAAGGCGCCGGCGGAACGAACCAACTCCGCACCGGCCCCAAAGAGCTACGCTTATCGGCTGACTCGAAAACCATTTTCCAAGCGTTGGTGCTGGTCGAAAAACTACGGATTGCCCGCGGTCTGTCGCCCCGCAGTCGCTACGCCCCAGAACTATTCAGCCTGACGCCGCGCAGCGAACAAGCCCAAGCGATGCTGGATAAAAAAGTTCAGTTGAGCTTTGTCGAGCCGACCGAGTTGCTTGAGATTGTCGAGCAGCTAGAAAACTCGACGGGGGCGGTCATCTTGATCAATTGGGACTCGTTGCTGAAAGAAGGCTGGAATCCCGATACCCGAGCGACGATGCTCGCGATCGACGTACCGCTGCGAGAGGCGCTTGGTTCGCTGCTCAAGCCGCTCGATATGGATTATCTGGCCGTCAACGATCGCACGCTGCAAATCGCGATGAGTGGAGACGTCGCTCAACAAAAAACGGTCGAATTCTATCCGATTCAAAGCCTTGTCGACGGACCTACCCAAGCGGCGGCGTTGATCCATCGACTAAAAACCGAATTGGGAATCGACGAACAGTCGGACCAGACGATCTTATTCGACGAGCCGAGCAAGCACCTGCTCGCCCGCTTAACGCAACCGCGACAGATCGAGTTAGCCGCGGCGCTGGCGAAATTACGAACGCCGTAACTCGACTGAAACTCTCTCGTCTGCCGTCGCAGCGATTACATTCGGATGCCAAGCGCATCGGCGACTTTACGGCATTTCGCCATCGTTTGGCCGAACTGCGCCGGAGTCAGAGACTGATAGCCGTCGCTCATCGCTTCTTCCGGCTTCGGATGAACTTCGATGATCAATCCATCCGCCCCGACTGCGACGCTTGCGGCGCACATATCTTCAACCAAATAGGCGTGCCCGGTCCCGTGACTTGGATCAATTACCACCGGCAAGTGCGTCTTCTGATGCAGGTAGGGAACCGTCGCCAGCGGCAATGTGAAACGTGTGTGCGACTCGAAAGTACGTATCCCTCTCTCGCACAACATTACATTAGGATTTCCTTCGTTTAGCACGTATTCGGCCGCTAACAATAATTCGTCGATCGTCGCCGCCGGTCCTCGTTTCAGCAATACGGCTCGATCGACGCGACCGCACGCTTCTAGCAAGCGATAATTTTGCATGTTGCGCGCACCGATTTGCAGCACGTCGGCGTATTTGGCGACCAGCTCCACATCTTCCGGCGCCATCACTTCGGTGACGATCGCTAGGCCTGTCTCTTCGCGAGCCGCCGCTAGCAACTTGAGCCCTTCTTCTTTTAAGCCTTGGAACGCGTAAGGACTGGTCCGCGGCTTGAACGCCCCGCCGCGCAGCGCCGTGGCGCCCGCCTCTTTAACCGCTCGGGCAGAAGTCATCAATTGTTCCTCGCTTTCGACCGAGCAGGGCCCGGCCATCACGCCTAGCGATCCGGCGCCTACCTTCAAATCGCGAACGACGACTTGGGTCGGCTCCGGCTTGACTTCTCGGCTGGCAACTTTGTATGGCGCCAAAATCGGCATCACGGCGGCGACTCCAGGCCCGCTTTCTAGCGATTCTTTCATGTCTTCCCGTTTGTCGCCGATGGCCGCGATCACAGTTCGTTCCTCGCCGACGATCACGTGCGCTTTCAATCCTAAATTCTCGACCCGACCTACCATATGTTTTATCTCCACCTCTTCGGCTCCGCGCTGCATGACTACGATCATTACCTGTTTGCTCCGATTGAAAAACGCTGTGGTTCAACGAAAAAAGCCCTGAACTTCTCAAGAAGCTCAGGGCCTGAAATTGACTCGTATTGGCGATTGTGCGTCTACGCAGCAGTTCCAGGCCCACTGGGAAAGTAGGTAAAGAACTGCCAAAAATAGCTATTTCGCACGATCATGTTGGTCATTATGACTGGCTGGACCGTAAACGCAAGTCGTTCCGAAAGCACTTGGGGCATTCCGCAACGGAACTTGAACCTACGCGAGATCGAAATCGCCTCTATTTCCTTTCGC
>JBITAD010000571.1:2707-6905 GCA_044439945.1 Blastopirellula sp. JB062 | reverse complement strand
ATCATTTCAAGTCGGGCGAAAAGCTGACCGTTCAGCCGTTGGCCGAGCAGTTTGGGGTCAGCCGCACCCCGGTGCGCGAGGCCTTGATGGAGCTCGAATCGCTGGGGATGGTCGAGGTTTTGCCGCACAAAGGCGCATTGGTGCGCTCGTTCGGCCCGCAAGAAGCTCGCGACCTGTGTCAGGTGCGGAAGATACTTGAGCGAGAAGCCGTACGCTGCGCATGCGGCCAAATTCCGCGCGAGCAGTTAGAGTCGCTTAAGCACGATCTGAAACAAGTCATTGCGATGACCCCCAGCGCCGCAGCGCACAAGGCGACCCGTGATTTGGATCATCGACTGCACTCGATGATCGCTTCGTATTGCCAAAACCGTCGCCTTCAAGACGAAATCACCCGTTATTGGACGATCTACCGAGCGTTAAGCGACGCCTATTACTTGTTGATCGAAGCGTCGGAACGGTACGTGCGATACGAGGAAAATGTCGAGCATCTCGCCATTGTCGAAGCTTTGCTCGCCGGCGATCCCCAAGCATCGCAAGAAGCGATGGAAAATCATCTCGACACGTATTTGCGTGATTTCATCAAAGAACGCTTCGCTGGCGATCAAGCTGACTCCACCCCCGATTAGGTCGTCCACGATACGCTTGGCGTTCTCGCGTCGGTTTGCTTCTGCAGCGGGCCAGGGGGCTTCTTTCTCATTCTGCCTTCGGTTCTTCGTAGGGGGGGGCGGTAAATCGCCGCACGAATCGGCCTTGAAGCTGGGCTTAAACAGCGACAATCTGCGCCGGCTAACTAGCCTATAAAGAGAAGCCCTGCCAACAAGGTGCATTTTCTTAATTCTTATCGAATTCTAAGGGCTTACTCTTGCCCGAAGAGCGTGGCGCAGGTACTGTAATATGCAATATGCAAAATAAATTCTTGCCGAGGAGTCTCATGCCGACCGAGAAAAGCATCACGCGTAGAGCTTTGTTAAAGACCGCAGCCACGGGCGCATCGGGCCTGCTTGTCGGATCGGTATTGCAAGCCAACGCTCAGGCGGACGAAGACGGGGCGAAAGAGAAAGCGATTGCGGGCGATCCGAAAGTGCGCGGCCCTTTTCCGATTTTGTCGACCCCTTTTACGACCGAAGGCGAAGTCGATTACGACGTGTTGGCGAAAGAGGCCGAGTTTGTCGAATGGGGCGGTTGCCCCGGCATGATCTGGCCGCAGTCGGGCGACAGCATCGACTTGTTGACGCAAGAAGAAAAGCTGAAGGGGATGGAAGTGCTCGCCGAGGCGACGCGCGGCATGAAGAGTTCGCTTTGCCTCGGCGTGCAGGGCAAAGATACGGAAGAGATGCTCATGTTCGCCAAGCATGCGGAAAAGCTGCAGCCGACGGCGATCATCTCGCGGCCGCCTGACTCTGGAAAGACGGAAGACGATCTGCGCCAATATTGGCGCGCTCTCGCCCAAGTCGCCGAGCGCCCGGTGATTTTGCAGACCACCGGCGGGGTCGCTTACAAAGGCCCGCTGCCGACGCCCAAGCTGATGATCGAGCTTGCGGAAGAGTTTCCGCACTTCGGCTATATCAAAGAAGAAGCGGGCGACGTGTTCAAGCGGATGCGCGAATCGATCGCCGCGCAGCCTCCGGTGCGTCGCGTCTTCAGCGCTCGCGGCGGTTTTCATTGGCTCAAAGAGTCGCGACTCGGTTCGGAAGGGGTCATTACCGAACGCGCGGCTTACGCCGATTTGCTGACGCACATCTGGCAGTTGATGCAAAGCGGCGACGATACCGAGCAGTTAGAAGACGCGTTCGCCAAGTACTTGCAGATGGTCAATACCAAGCCGAAAGGGCTGCGTAACGCCAGCTTATACGTTTGGAAAAAACGGGGCGTCTTTAAGACCATGGTTTCACGTCAATACGGACCGGGCAAGTCGATCCCCGCGACTCCGAAATATTCGGAACAAAAGCTGACGCCGGAGCAAATCGCCGGAATCGAAAAAAGCTTTGCGGCGCTCAAGCCCTATATCAAAGAGGAAAGGCCCAATTTGTCGTCCTCGTAACGAGATCGCTGTTGCCGCTTCGCCCCTGGAACGCCGTTAAGCCTGAACGACAGAAATCGGAAGACCGCCATGTATCGTCCAACTCGCCGTACGTTACTCAAGCAACTCGCCGCCTGCGGAGTGGGCGCGTCGATTACGATATCGGGGACGAAATCGTCGGGGCAGGTCGTCGGCGCGAACGATCGCGTGCGCGTCGCCGTGGCCGGGATCAACGGTCGCGGACGCATTCATATGCAGGTCTTCAGCGGCATGAAAGACGTGGAAGTCGCGTATCTTGTCGACCCTGACAGTCGCCTGTTCGCACCGCGCAGCGCCGAGTTGGAAGGGAAGACCGGCAAAAAGCCGCAGTGCGTGCAAGACGTGCGGCAAGCGCTCGAAGATCCGACGCTCGACGCCGTTTCGATCGCGACGCCCAATCACTGGCACGCGCTCATGACGATTTGGGCTTGCCAGGCGGGGAAAGACGTTTACGTCGAAAAGCCTTGCAGCCACAACATCTTCGAGGGGCGGCAAATGGTCGAAGCGGTGCGGAAGTATGACCGCATCGCGCAGCATGGCACCCAGTGGCGTTCCGACCCAAAATGGCGCGCCTATACCGCCGATATCCGCAACGGAAAGTATGGCAAGCTGAAGACGGCCAGCATTCAAATCTTTCGTCCTCGTAAAAGTATCGGCATCAAGAATCCGACCCAGCCGCCGCGCGAACTCGACTACGATCTGTGGACGGGGCCGGCGCCGATGCAACCGTTCCGCACCAATCTCGTGCCGTATCGCTGGCATTGGATGTGGGATTACGGAAACGGAGAACTCGGCAATCTGGGATCGCACGAATTCGAAATGGTGCGCTGGGCGATGCCGGATGGCGCCGCTCCGAAAAGCGTCGTTAGCTTGGGCGGTCGCTACGGCTACCAGGATCAAGCCGAAACTCCCAATACCCAGCTTACGCTCTTCGATTACGGCGATACCCGGCTCGTCTGTCAGCAACGCGGGCTTCACTTCGATAAGCCGCTTAAGATGGGCATCGAATTTCACACCGATCAAGGCGTCGTCAAGCAAGGTAAGTTCTTCCCCGCTGGCAAGCAGGCGGGCGAGACCATTCCTAATGCGCCTAGCGACGGGTTGCCCGAAAACTTCGCCCGGGCCCATTTCCAGAATTTCATAGATTGCGTTCGCAGTCGCAAAGCGGAGGATCTCAACAGCGATATTTTGGACGGTCATCGCACGGCGATCTTGGCTCACTTGGGCAATATCTCGTATCGCCTTGGCGAAGACGTGCCGTTCCGTCGCCAACCGAGCGAATTGGCCGATAGCGCGCTGGCCCAAGAATCGTTGGCAGGCATGCAACGTCACTTGGTCGACGTCGCCGGAATTGATTTGTCGTCCGCGTCGTATCGAATGGGGCAGACGCTCAGTTTCGACGCTCAGACGGAAACGTTCGTCGACAATCAGGCGGCCGATCAACTTCGCAGCGGAAGTTACCGGCGATCGTTTGCGTTGCCTGAGGTGACCGGTTAACGCCGAATCAGCCAGCGCTGCTGCGAGAACCCAAAGATTAACTCATCAAATATCAAAATGAATTTTCATCTCATCTTATCAAAGGAGAATCGGGATGCTCAAAACTAAGAGCAGTTCCCTGCGCGGTTTTACGCTGGTCGAGCTGCTGGTGGTGATCGCCATTATCGGCGTGTTGATCGCGTTGCTGTTGCCGGCGGTTCAACAAGCCCGCGAAGCCGCCCGGCGGATGCAATGCACCAATCAATTGAAGCAATCGGTGCTTGCCTTGCATAACTATGCCGACACGTATCGCAAGCTTCCGTCGGCGGCGTATGGGGCCGCGAATGATCACGGAATGAGTTTGTGGGTGCGCCTTGCTCCGTTTATGGAGCAGACCGCTTTTTACGATCAATATCGCCAAACCGAAAGTTGGAACTCACCCACCAATTTAGCGCTTTTGCTGGAAGCGCCGATGGAGTCGATTCGTTGCCCCAGCGGTTCGGTCGATACCTACTCCGGTTCCGTCGACACCCGGAAGCCCTACTACACCACGCACTATTACGGCATCTTAGGGCCGATCGGCGAGATCCTCGGTACGTCCGGCGAAGAGTACGATTATATCGACGAGATCCCGGGCGAAGTCGCTACGCAAGGCTTGTTCAC
>JBITAD010000571.1:0-2697 GCA_044439945.1 Blastopirellula sp. JB062 | reverse complement strand
TGTTCACCCTGGCGATGAACGACCACCGCAATCCGATCGGTTTTTCCGGAATCACCGACGGCACGTCCAACACGCTCGCTTTCGGCGAGATTTGCTGGAACGACTATACCGCCTACCGCGAATATACGCTCGGAATGATCGACTACGGCGGATCGACAGGAATGGGAGCGTTCACCTATAAGAGCGTTAAATGGCCGATCAATATCGGTCTGCATAGCACCAGCAGCGTTTACGCCGACTTTAGCAACAACGGTCCGTTTGGCAGTCATCATCCGGGCGGAGCCAACTTTAGCTTGGCCGACGGCAGCGTTCGCTTTCTACCCGATACGATCGACATGAACGTTTACTTGGGACTGGCAAGCCGTAACGGCGGCGAAGTCGTCGCGACTCCGTAGCGTCGGCTTGCGATAGTCGGACGCAATGCGAAAGTTGGCGTTGCGTCGGTAGGATACGAACAAAAAAGGGATCGCCATGTCGACTTTTCACCACTCGCGTTCATTGCCGAAATGGGCCTTGGCCGGCGCCATAATGGCGATCGTCATGACGCAAGTCGGGTGCAGCGAAGAAGGGGAGTCGCTAACTCGTCTATCGGGGCAAGTTACGATTCACAATCAGCCTGTGCCGTTCGGCGTGATTCAATTTACGCCGGACGCTTCCGCTGGCAATCAAGGAGCGGCCGGTTTCGCCGAGATTCGCGACGGCCGATTCGATACTGACGCTGGCGGTCGCGGCGTAACCGGCGGCGCGTTTACGGCTATGATCGACGCCTATTCAATGCAAAACGTGAATCCTGATATAAAGCCGTACGGCGATCCTTTAGTGACCGGTTACAAACGTAAGGTTACTGTCGATCAGGGACCTGCGGCCGAGCTTAATTTTGAGATCGATCGGAACAAGCGGTAGCCGTTTTCGCATTGTCTAGCGAGTTTTGCCGCTGTTTCGCTAGTCAAGATTGTCAGAGAGAACGAGCTGGTTTACATTTTATTATGTGTGAGAGTTTTTTATTTCGAATGCACGCGCAAGCTTATTGTTAATTTGAAAAATAATAATACTAATCTGGTTGTTTGTAGGGAGCCTGTTATGGTCAAGCGACGGAATCTTGCCGCCGGTTTTACCTTGGTGGAATTGTTGGTGGTGATCGCCATTATCGGCGTGTTGATCGCGTTGCTGTTGCCGGCGGTTCAACAAGCCCGCGAAGCCGCCCGGCGGATGACCTGTTCCAACAATTTCAAGCAAATGGCGTTAGCCGTGCATATGTACAACGATTCTTTCTCGCAATTTCCGCCGGGTTACGACAAATACGAATGGACCTGGATGGCGCGGCTGCTTCCCTATATCGAGCAATCCGCCGGGGCGGACGCGATTCAATGGAACAAAAACGCCGCCGGATCTCCTTTGGCCGCTTACATTCCGGTTCTGACCGCTCAGTATGCCAGCATGCAATGCCCTTCGGACCCGACGGTGACGGTCAATTGGAGCGAAGGAAACGCTTGCGGCACTTGGGCCACCTCAAAAGGTTTTCTCGCTCTTCGATCGCAGGCAATTTCGGACAAGACGATCCCGCCGTGGCGAACTCAGCCCAGTTAGAGCATGCCGATCATATTCGCGGAGTTTTCGCCAGAGATTTTGGCATCTCGCTTCGGCACATTCACGACGGCACGACCAATACCTTGATGCTAGGCGAAATTATCCCCGGGGCCGTCTGCTGTCCGCGCGGAGCCTGGTGGAATGACGAAGGGCCTGTCTTCATGCAGGCTTATACGCCCAATAGCACGACCCCCGATTTGCAACGGAACAATCGCTGCGATTCGATCGGCGGCGCCGTCGCCAAAGCGCCCTGCGTCGAGGTTTTAACGGCGCAAAATATGGTGGTGAATTCCGCGCGAAGCTATCATCCTGGCGGGGTCGTCACCGCCAATTGCGACGGCAGCGTCCGATTTGTCGGCGATACGATCGCGCTGGAAGTGTGGCGCGGTATGGGAACGCCCAACGGCAACGAAGTCTTGGAGTCGACTCCCTAAGGAAGGACGCATTCCGTGTTGACATATCTCGTGCGCGAGTCGATTCCGTTCGTCTTCGTAGCGGCGCTAGGCGTCGCAGGCATCAGCGGCTGCGGCGCCGGCAACCAGTTGAGCGGCCTTGACGGCATGGTGACGATCGACGGCAAGCCGGCGGCGGGGGCCGTGATCAGTTTTCAAGCGGTCGCCGGAAGTTCCGGCAATTCGGCCGGCGCCGAAGTCGACCAGCAAGGCAACTATTCCATTGCCGCCCAACAGGGATTAAAGCCGGGCGCTTACGACGTCACCATTCAATATTGGCAAGAGACCGGCAAAATGTACGTCGATCCTTGTACGGGGGCGGCCGAACCGATGAAGTCGCCGGTCCAGTACGCCGAACAAGGCAAGCTAACTGTGCAAATAAAGGCCGGCGAGAACGGGCAATTTGATTTTGCGTTGAACTCGGTCAAAAAGTAGTCGCTCGTCTTGGTCGATCTGCGCCTACTAGCAAGCGAAAAAAGAAGGACGTGATGGGTTGCATGCACGTCCCACTTCTCTCCTACGCGATTGGCGGACTGCCCCCTTGGATTGATGGGCTGCCGGTTCGGCGTGTTGCGCAGTCGCCTAAGCTTGATAGGCCGAGTCGGTTGCGGTGCGGTCACTTATTTAAATCAAAGTTGATTTCGTTGGGACCAGGCTC
>JBITAD010000570.1:0-6917 GCA_044439945.1 Blastopirellula sp. JB062 | reverse complement strand
TTCGATAAACGAATTTCTATGGGAGTCGACGACCTCGACCCCATTTCTGAATTGGCTCGCCGAACGGCATCAAGCCGACTTAATCTTAGCGACGCATACCGGCATCCATTGGGGACGAGCGATTGAGAAGGGACGAGCGTTCGTCAACGTGGGAGCTCTCGGGCGGCCGGCTAACAACGGGCATCCGCATGTGTGGTATACGATAATTTCGATCGAAGATCATGGTCGGATTCAATGGGAATTCGTGCCTGTCGAGTACGACGTTGAACGTCTAATTCGCGAAATGCAAGCCGAGCGTCTTCCGGCCGAGTTTATCGAAACGATCCGAACCGGCTGGTGGACGACTTGCTTAGAGATCTTGCCTGCCAAAGAGCGCCGCCGAGGGCGTCACTAGCGCACCGTTGTTGCTAGCGTTTTTTTCAAGACGCGCTGACCGTCCCAAATACGGCTCCCCACAGCTTGCCCGTTCGCGTTATAGTTGAGGAACGTTCAACAGTCTAAATTTCGATAGGAGCGTGGTGAGATGACCTTGCGAATGATCGCTTGTCTCCTGGCAATGCTGGTCGCTCGGCCGGCGATCGCCGGCGAACCAGATCGATCGCTACCTCAAGAATCCGCGGCCAGCGCGACGCCGCAGAACGAATCAGCGATCCGGCGAGCCATTCGTCAATTAAATAGCGATACGATCGCCGAACGCCAAGCGGCGGCCGAGCAATTGCGCCAAGCTGGCGCAGCGGCAATTGAGCCGCTCACCAACTCTTGCCGCGACGGGGCAGGGGAGCGAGTCGCCCAATCGATCAACATTTTACAATCGTTCGCCGGCAGCGAAGATCGAGATCTTCGCTCGGCCGCGACGCAGGCGTTACAAAAAATCGCCGCAGGCGAAAACGTTACCGCCGCTCAACTTGCCGCAAGCGCGCTTACGGCGACGCGCATGACGATTGCTCGCCGCAATACTCCCAGGCCTCTGGTCGATCAGATGGGCGAGTTCGATCGTTTTGTCGAACCGCTACCAGGACAACGAACCAACTTCAGCATGTCGACGGTTCGCCAAAACGGTCGCGAACTGATCAAAATTCAGGATGGCGAACGCCGAATCAACATCGAAAAACAACCGAACGGTTCGATTCGAATCGAATGGCGAGAAGGCGACAAGCCGCCGCAAATCGCGCAAGCGGACGACATCGAGTCGTTGCGTACCAAACACCCTGACGCGGCCGCCATATACGACCAATATCAGACCGATCTCGCCGCCGCTCCAGGCATGCTAGGACCAGGGTTTATCGATCCGCTATTAGATCCGATGCGTTTAGAGGGGCTGCAGTTTCCGCGGCCCATGCGTCCGCGGGACGATCACTGGGCGAGAATGCGTGCCGAACACCAACAGAAGTTCGAGGAAATGCGTGCCGATCATCAGCGACGCATGCAAGAAATGCGACAGTTGGCGCCGCTACGGCCAACACTTCCGCCGGCGCAATTGCGTCGCTTACGAGAAGAAACGGAACAGTTACGTCAGCGCGTTGAAAAGGGAGAAGTCGATGAGGCGACCCTCAAAGAAATATCGCGGTTGCAATCTCTGCTCGACGCGTTGCAACGCCAAGTTCAACCCTAAAGCGACATTACTTTTTTAACGTCGGCTCTTTTTCGATTAAAAGCATTTGCATTCCTTGCGCCGTCGTCAAGACGCGGATCTTCGCCGGCCAGGGAAGCGTCTGAGACAACTCTTCGACCATCTGTGCGCCGGTCGCATCGTAGCCTGGTAAAATGACCAGCGCCGCTGCTTCGCTGGCCAACTGCTGCTGTTGCCATGGCTGAAGAAGCCCAGGATTCGAGTAGCGTAGCGGTATCACCGTTTGAAAACGGTCGCTTACTCGATAGACGCTATCGATCGGCAGGCGAGAGTACTCGGCCAACGCGCCGAAATTTTGCGTCAACCCGTCCGCCTCGATCAAGCGCGATCCGATCAACACCGCCGTTTGCTGAGGCAGGCGTAATGCGTTCGCCTCGGCGATCGCCCCACGCCAATCTTGGCGCCGCTGCAGCGTCCAATGATCTGGTACGTGGAAGAAGAAAACCGAAACCGCCGTAATAATCGCCAATACGGCTCGAGCGTCGCGTCTCCTGACTTGCGCTATGTTTAAGCCGCACCAAACGAAAAGCAGCGTTTGACTGCCCATTAAATAACGCCGCAAAAACAAGGGAGTCGCCCGCAGTTCGGTCAGCGTCCAAGCAATTGCGATGGGCGCCGCCGTCGCCACGATCGACCATACCAGGGTCGAAGTCGAACGCTGACGGCCCCCTGACTCTTCGGTCGTCAAATAGCGGTTGAGCCCCAGGGCGATCGCCAAGGGCAAAATGCCCCAGGGGATCATCGGCAGTATTTCAACGATCCGAAAAAACGAACCGCTTTGGACGAACGCTTCCCAATTGCTACGTCGAGCGTATATCAAACATAATTGCGGAATCAGCGGCAGCAGCAATAACGCCAAGGCGGCCAACATCAGAAAGAGCCGTTTGGCGGCGCGATGCCCCCAAGCGGCTAAGCACACCGGCGGCAAACAAGCGGCGACGAAGAGAGCGGCGGTGATATGCAAATGAATCGTGAACGCCGCCAAAATCGTCCAATAGGCGGCGTCTCGCGCGGAGAAAGCGGACCACAAACCAGTGGTCATCATGAATAACGTCAAACAACTCAACTGGACTGCCGCATAGGGGCGAACTTCGGTCGCGTAGAAGATCATATCGCGGTCAAAGGCGATCAGCAGGGCGACCGCGCAGCCCGCCAACGCCGATCCGCCCCATGCTCGTACCAAGGCGCCGACGCCGATTAATGTTGCGCAGCCGCACAAAATTGAAGGCATTCGCAACGCCGCTTCGCTTTGCCCAAACATGATCGAGAAAGCTTTTAGCCCCCAAAAGTAGAGCGGGCCGTTATTGCCTTGCAGCGCGCGTGCGGAGACATCGCTCCAAGAACCGGCAATCGTCCAGGCCGAATGCAATTCGTCTAGCCACAAACTTTCAAACGCAGGCAGACATCGCAACACGAACCCGACCAGCGCAATCACTAGCAGCGACGGCCAGAAAAGGCGAGCGGACCAAGAGACGTCGAATGGTTGCGAGGCGGATTTCACTCGCTAGATTGTAATCGGCAACCCGGCGAGGGCGACCCGTGATACGCCGAGTTCGCTTAAGCGGTCGATACGGCGACCAATTCTTCATGCACTGCTTCGATTTGCTCGGCGGTAATTTCCGATTGCTCTTCGGCGAAAGCGATCAACATGGCCAAATCGCACAGACGATTGATGCGCCGTGGAGCGCCATTGGTGATCTGATGCAGGCGATCGAGCGCGTCGGCCGTAAAGATTTCGCGGCGTGCGCCCGCAGTCGTCAGCCGATGCAAGACGTAAAGTGCCGTTTCGTCGGCCGATAACGGTTTGACCATGCATTTGACGGCCAATCGCGTTTCTAACGCCGGCATTCTTCTTAGCGAGGGTAAAATCTCGGTTTGCCCGACAAGCAACAACGTCAGGTCTAGCATGCCATCGGTTTCCAAATTGGTCAGCAAACGCAACGTTTCCAGGGCATTGAAATCGGCGACCAAATGCGCTTCGTCAATCACCAACACGGCATGATTGCCGGCTCGAGTATTTTCGCTCAATCCTCGGCGCAGCGCTTGCACGCTATCGGCGATCGTCGAAGTCGCCGACTGTTCGACGCCAACAAGCTCGCGGACGACATAGGCCAATAATTGATCGGCAGGCATGTAAGGGAACACGACGTGCGTTTTCGGCGTGAATTGCTCAGGCAATTGCTCTAGCAGTAACTGCGCCATCAACGTTTTGCCCAGCCCTTCGCCGCCGGTCAATAAAGCGGCGCCGCGCCGATTTTCGACGGCGTAACGCAATTTCAATAGCGTCCCCTGAGACGATTCGGCAGGATAATAGAATGCCGGAATCGCCGTATTTTCAAACGGTCGAACTGTCAGATTCCAATGATCTTCGTACATAAGGTTCGTTCGTTTAACCGACGAAATTTTCGGTAACGCCTAAAATGGAGACGCCGGCCCCGCTCAGCCGTCGTACGACTTCCGCCACTTGCGTATCGTCCGACATGCGTAAATCGCGAACGATCATCGCCGCGTCGACTTCGTTAATTTTCTCAGGAACGTCATTGACCTGGCCGACGTCGACCAAAATCATGTCGTAGCTTCCCTTCATCTTTTCCAGCAGATGATCCAGCTTGTCTGGCGAACCTGGCTGCAAGCTGGGCGCCAACGTCAGATCGTCGGCGACCGAATGAATCGCCGCCTCTTCCGCCGTCGGTCCGCTTGCCGCGATCGACTCCCAACCATGCTCGACTCGCACGCCAAGCCGCGTCGCTAGTTCCGGATTCGAACTGCTCGCGTCGACAATCGCGGTTTTTACGCCGGCGGCGGCCAACAGTTTCGCCAAACACAGCGTTAACGTCGTGCACCCTTCGCCGCTGGCGAAGCTATAGACGGCGATCGCTTTCTTTCCTTTGGCCCCTTCTTCGGCCAAGCGGTCGCACATTTCCGCAAACCCGTCGACGCCTCGTTCTAGCAACATTTCGATGGTCGCCGGCCATGCGAACCGGGGAGCTTCCCACTGCGGTCGGAAAACGGTGCGCGGCGAGCTGTTTTTCGCCAGCATGCTCTCCCACTCCAAGCGATCGCTCGTCTTCCCTGCCGGCGGTGCAATCGGCTTGGCGCCGAGATCCGCGCTCGGCAATTTCTCCGCTTGCGACGGCTGTTTGACTGCCGGTTCGACCTTGCTTTCGGGCGTCGGCTTCGTCGGTTGTCGTTCTGAACGAACGCGCTGCAAAATGCGATCAACCGCCGCAGCGACCGCCGCCGTATTTTGCGCCGACGAAGCGAATGCCGACGGCTCCGCCGACTCTTTTTCCGGCGCGTCGTTCGCGTCTACCGTTTGCACAGGCTCAGGCGTCGCATCGCAGATCGGCGAGCCGGGCAAATCAATCCGCAAACCCTTTTTGCGCCAATCATACAACTGCTCGATCGTCGGGCCGCCGGGGAACACAGGCTCTCCCCGAGCATACTCGGCGGCTGGATCTTCGGTCACAGGCGTTTCTGGGCCATAGGCTCGAATAAAGGCTCGATCGACGGAACTCATTAGCGATACCTCGAAGAATCAGTCGGTTCTACATATCCGTTCAGCCGGGCTTGCGCCGGACGACGTTCCGCCGGATCCCCCGGCGCATAATATTTTTGTCCTACGCTAGGCGACGATCCGCCAAAGGGCTGAAACGAGCCTTGACTCGATTGACCATATCGGCCGCTTCCTTCCGACGCGGCCGTTTGCGGCGCACCCAGCGTGGATGTCGCCCTGTTCGCATCGTCAGCCATCGCACCGTCGAAAGCCGGACGCTTCGTCGCTTCAGCCGATTGCCCGCTGGCGTCGCGCGGTTCATCTTTCCACCAATCAGCTTCGCTTGGCTGCGATTTCGTGGCGCCGTACACTCCGCCTTGTTGGGCTTGGCCGTCGAAATCAACGCCGCTCCCGTCGCCAGAAGCCGCCGTAGACGCGTTGCGGTTCGTTTCAATTCCCGGGCGACTTGCGACATGCTCAGTCGCTGATCGCCCCCCGCCTAACAGATCTAACGATTCAGAGCGAAACGCGGGGTCGCTTGAATGTTGAGGCTTGCTCGCTCGTTCGCTAGCATAAGACTGGCGATTGCTCGGCGGCGAAATTTCGGCTTGCGGTTCAGGAAACGCGTTAAAATCTGCCCCGGCTTGCGTTTGACCTCCGCTTTGCAATTGCGGGGCTGCGTCGAGCGCGGCGGTCGCGGGTGGGCTCGTAAGATTCGTATTGGCATCCAATTGCGGGGCATTATCAAGCCCGCCGAAACTAGGAGCGTCTCTCAATTCGCCAAGCTGAATGTCGGTTTCAAACGGCGGCGCTTCCACCGCTTCAGCCGCCGGCGTATCTTTTTTACCGCTATGTCTTCCTACTGATATCTGAATCGTGCCCCAAATCAGCACGGCGGCGACGGTCGCCAAAAATAATCGGGTTCGCCAAACGGGCGTTTTCGCCGCTTGCATCCGTTCGCGACGCCCTTGGGCTCCATCGTATAAAGGCTTCCGCTGGACAGGCGAACTGCGGTCTGGCGAATCGGCCGCCGACGCTTCCTTTGCCATGGCCTTTCGACGCGGCACATGCGGCGCTCGCTGCGAATGCGCGGCATCGAGGCGATACTCTCGCTTCGGCGGTTCCGCGGCAGGCGCGGCGGCCATTAGCGACGGTTCTTCGACGTCATCTGCGGCGGGCAACGGCAGAGTCGCTTGCCGCTGCGGCGCCGCTAAATCGGGCATCCGCAGCAAGACCCGCGGCAGTGCAGAAACAAGTCTGACTTCCGGTTCCGCAGCTTGGGTGGGGGAGGTGCGCGTCATCTTCTCGGCTTCCTTGCCTATTTTCACATTCGCAGCGTATTTCTGGTCCGTCATTTCATCGAATCGGACACCGAGTCGACAGATCTTGAGCGTTAGATAAAAAAAAACGACTTTGCCGACTAGGGGAAGTTTGGCGAATTCTCAAATTCAAACGAACCTTGTCGCCCAAATGGCAATCTGGGATACTTGGAGGGCTACAGACCCACCAACACCGATAGCGGTGCTTTGACCAAGTCCGTACGGCGCTTGCCGGCGGCCATAAAGAGCAAGAATGGCGATCGCGACTCCAAACGATTCTAAGCATCTCGTCTACCAAGAGTTGGATAAGAGGATTCTGATCCTCGATGGAGCGATGGGAACGATGGTTCAGCGGCATAAGCTGGACGAAGACGCCGTGCGCGGCTCTCAGTTCCAAGGCTTCCACAAAGATCTGAAGAACTTTACGGACATTCTTTGCCTGACTCGCCCCGAGATCGTCGAGCAAATCCAT
>JBITAD010000569.1:1848-6933 GCA_044439945.1 Blastopirellula sp. JB062 | reverse complement strand
TCGTCAGACAGGCTTCCTCGCATCAGCGATTAAAAGCTAACACCCGACTTCAGAACGTGTCGCTGAATTCACCCCTCGCTATCTTGTTTTTTTGAATCTAAACGCTCGTTGCATCATCTGGCGAAACAATAGCTTAGGGTAAACGATGAAGTGCTACGAAAACCTTGCCGGCTACGACTGCTCGTAACGACGCCCAACCAGCCGGATATTCGGACCCGCCGCGTAATCCCTGTGACACGGATCATAGCAACGATTGCGCCATCTGTAACATTGCCCCTCGCCAGATGTCCGATTTCGCGGGAATTATCCGGAAAAACGGCGATCGCTTCGGCTCGTTGACAATCTCTACCCGCAGCGAGAAAATGGCCTCTTTCTTCCGCCGCTTGCACAAATAAAGTCAATGGCCAAAGCAACTTACAAAGACGCTGGCGTCGATCTTGATATTTACGCCGAGTCGATGTCCCGATTACCCCGGCTTGTCCGCAGAACCCACAGCCCACGCGTCATGCGGCTCGACGGCGGTTTCGCCGGGCTCTTCAAGCTTGACTTTGACAACGCCTTATTTGCCCGAAAGTATCAAAACCCCGTTTTGATCTCCTGCACCGACGGGGTCGGCACAAAATTAAAAATTGCCGAGAAAACTGGCGTCCACAATACGGTCGGCGTCGACCTGGTCGCCATGTGCGTTAACGACGCCATCTGCTGCGGCGCCGAGCCCCTCTTCTTTCTCGACTATATCGCCATGGGAAAGGACGACCCCGATCGGCTAGAGCAGCTGGTCGAAGGCATCACCGACGGATGCCTGCAAGGCGACTGCGCCTTGGTCGGCGGCGAAACGGCGATCATGCCCGACATATATCAAGCAGGCGATTACGACATGGCCGGCTTTTGCGTCGGCGTGGCCGAACGCGACCACCTGATCGACGGCTCGGCCATCTCCGCCGGCGACAAGGTTATCGGTCTGCGTTCTAGCGGCATCCACTCCAACGGATTCAGCCTGGTTCGCAAAGTGGTGTTTGAAATGGCCCAACTCACCGTCGATCAGCATGTCGACGCGCTGGGCGAAACGGTCGGCGAAGCCCTGTTGCGCCCCACCAAAATTTACGTCGCGCCGGTTCGTAAAGTCCTGAATCACTACAAAGTGAAAAACGTCGTGCACGGCGTCGCCCATATTACCGGCGGCGGCCTGGCCGAAAACGTCGAGCGAATCCTTCCCAAGTCGGTCGACGTACGAATCGACGGCCAAGCCTGGGAGCGCCCCGCCGTCTTTTCCTGGCTGCAACAGCTCGGAGAGATCGAAGACGCCGAGATGGCCCGCGTCTTTAACATGGGCATCGGCCTGACGATGATCGTCAGTTCGTACTACGCCAATCGGGTCAAAAACATCGTCGCCGATTGCGGATTTGAAGCGTACGAAATCGGCGAAGTCGTCGCGGGCAGCGGAAAAGTGACGATCCAATAACGGCTCACTCGACCGGCGTCGGATCGGCCTCAAGCAGCGCCTCGCGCAAATCGTCGCGCGAGACGCCGGCCCCAACCCGAAACTGAATCAGCGCCGCCCGCTTGCCGACCGCAAGCGATCCGTAACGATCGTCGACGCCCAACGCCGCAGCCGGGGTTTGCGTCACCATCGGCCAAAAAGCGTCGGGCGCGACTTCAGGAAAAGCGGCCGCCGCCGCTCGCACGTCGCGCCAAACCGCCAAATCAGGATTGGACGCCCGCGAATCGGTGCCGATCGCAATCGCCGCGTTGCGACGCAGCAGTTCGGGCAACGGATATCGCGCATGCTCGAAATAAGCGTGCGTTCGTGGGCAATAAACGACCGTCATGGTCGCGCGGCGCTCGGCGACGAAGTCCAACTCGGCCGCATCCAGATAATTGCCATGGATCACCAGCGCTCGATGCGCCTCGGCGATTAGCCGCAAATATTCCAGCGGCCGCCCTCCCCGACGAAAAGCGTCGCTACGCCATGCGCCGAACGCTTCCAACATGTCGCGAAAGGGGCCGATCTGGCGATCTAACAATTGCAGCTCTTCCTGCGATTCGGCAAGGTGCATCGCCAGCGGCGTCTGAGTCGCCGCCGACAATTTCGCCGCCGCGGCGACCACGCTTCGATGGACCGAATAAGGCGCATGCGGACTGAGCCCGCCGCGCATCCCCTGCTCTTTCGCGTTTTGCAAATGGGCTTCGGCCGCGGCGATCAACTCTTCGCTGCGCTCGGGCGACAACCCGATCAGTTCAAGCAGCGACACCACGCTCGGCCCCGTTCGATACGCCTCCCACGAAAACGGCTGCGTCGTAATCTCGCCCAGCGCGGCGATCCCCTGCGCTTGCGACTCTCGCAAACCTTGAGCCGCCGCTTCGTTCTTTTGCGCTTCCAACGCTTCGCCGGCGCTCTGGCGCCGCGCGACCACTTGGCGAATCCAAGCCGGAAACGACATGCCCGCCTCGCCTAACGGTCGCTCGATGTCGCTAAACTCTAAATGCGCGTGCGCGTTAATCAGCGCCGGCGCCAACGCGACCTCGCCCAGATCAATCGGCGGGCGCCCGGTCAAGTTTTCGCCCACCGCGACAATCTGCTGATCGACCGCCGTCAGCAGCCCGTTTTCGATCGGGGGACGATCGACCGGCAGCAACCATTTCGCCAAGTAACAACGCTTCATGCCGCTTATCGCGCCTCCTCTATGATCGTCCGCTCCGCTTCCCACTCAGGGCGCCACTGCTCGATAGCTCGCCAGGTTTCGCCCAAAGGCGCCGTGACGGCGACCGTTTCGTCCACCATCGGATGACGAAAACGAAGGTATCGCGCATGCAAAGCAATATGCCGGGCCCGCGAGTCTTCGGTCTGCGGACCGAACGGATGCTGACTGCCGTACAGCGCGTCGCCCAAAATCGGCAGGCCGCGTGCCGCGCATTGCAAACGAATTTGATGATAGCGGCCCGTATCAAGTTCGATCTCGAGCCAGGCGCCCCAATCGGTTCGGCGAACGACTTCGTACTTCAGCCGCCCCCACCGCGCGCCTGGCGCCGTCTCGGCGACGATTTCGGCCTGGGCGACGTCCGGCACTTTGCGAATCGCATCTTCCCAAACGCCGCGATCTTCGTCGGGCTGACCGGCGACGAACGCCCAATAGACCTTGCGAACCAGACGCGTTTCAAACTGCTGCGAGATCCGCCGCGCCGCGCGCACATGCCGGGCGAACGCCAAAACTCCTGAAACGGGGCGATCGAGTCGATGCGGCACGCCCAGATAAACGTTGCCCGGCTTTCGCTCTTTCCGTTTGATAAACGCTTTGATGCGCGATTCGAGACTGTCGATATGCGCGGGGGCCTGGGTCAAGATTCCCGCAGGCTTGGCGACGCAAAAACAGGGGCCCTGCTCATACAAAATATCGATGCCGGGCGAAGCGGATTCGTTCATCCGAGCATTATAACGCAGCGTCGCCAAACGCGGAGCGCGCTCTTGTCGCCGCGCGGTATTAGTGGGCGACTTCGATAAAGTCGGAGACGCACTTCACCGAAGAAAGTCGCGAGACCAAACGAACCGCCGAAAGTTTCAGCGAATCGGTCGGCACCGTTCCGCACAGCACCACTTCGCCGTCGCACGCGGCGCAATAAAGTCGCGCCAGTTCAGCGCGACCGCTAGCGTCCAGCGCTTGCCGCGCCGCCGTCAACAAGATGGCGTCCGAGCTAACCCGGCGGTCTTCGCCTGCGGTGATTTCCAGTTCCGTCAAGATCGTGTTCATTGGAAGACTTCCTGATCCAATTGCATGGAGGGGTTTTCTCTAGCTCCAGACTACGTCGCGATTTCGAAAGCAAGATGAAATGCGTGCGAACTTTTCGCGTAGCCCCAGCCCGGCCGGCGCCCAGTCAAAACAAAAACGCCGACGCAAATGCGCCGGCGTTTTCGATTGTGACGATTCTCACAGTCGCCTAGCAGCTTCGATTGACGGAATCGCCCCAGGCGTTAAACCTGACCGGCCGCCGGAACGACGTACGGCTTGCGATAGTCGCGCGACAACAGGTTGTTGGCCGCTTCGTTTCCGACGAAAGTTTCGGTCTTCGGATCGCACTTCAAGTTCGGACCCATGGTCACTTTTTCTTTCGCCAGATCGACCTTGTTGTCTTTCAGGTGATCGGTGAAGCGTTCCAGCGTCGCTTTGACGTTCTCGGTGGTGTCCAAGCTTTCGAGACGCTCCAGGCATTCGCCGGCGGAAACGCTTTCGCCCAGTTGGTACGAAATGTTGCCGGTATGGCACAACGCGCTGGAAAGGTGACCTTCGACGATGTCGCCGTTCAAGTCTTCGACTTTACGCGAACGGACCCCTTCGATGAAGTTATCGTAGTGGTGCTGATCGCGACCGCCGCTGAACTCTTTGAACTTCTTGCCGTCTTTGTCGAACGCGGCGCCGCTGTGATACGAGGTCATCACCAGGTAGCCGTCGGTTCCTTCAAAGATGACGCCGATGCTCGAGTTCATATACTTCTTGCTGCTGGCCGGCAACGACTTGTCGTAAACCAAACCGCGAACTTCAAACACAAGCGCGCTGTCGCCGTAATCGTGAACGATCACTTGCGTGTTCGGCGTGGTGCCGGCGTCTTCATAACCATATCGACCGCCGTAGCTGATCACTTGCGAGCTCAGCTCGTCGGCGCCAAGTCCCCAGCGGGCCAAGTCCATCTGATGGATCCCTTGGTTGCCGAGATCGCCGTTGCCGCACGGCCATTGCCAGTGCCAGTCGTAATGGAAACGCTTACGCGTGATCGGGTCCATCGGCGCCGGGCCCGCCCACAAGTCGTAGTTGACCGAAGACGGAACGTCGTAGGCGCCGGCCGGTCCGATCGAGGCGCGCGGCTTATAGCACAAACCGCGAGCGACTTTCACTTTGCCGATGCCGCCGTTTTGCACAAAGTTGATCGCTTCGATCATGCCCGGGTTCGAGCGGCTTTGCGTTCCCGCCTGACAGATCTTGCCGTACTTGCGAGCCGCTTCCACAATGCGGCGACCTTCGCTCACGTTATGGCTGACCGGCTTTTCGACATAAACGTCTTTGCCCGCTTGAATGGCCCAAATCGCGGCCAACG
>JBITAD010000569.1:0-1838 GCA_044439945.1 Blastopirellula sp. JB062 | reverse complement strand
ACCCGCCTGAGCGCCCCAGATGGTCATCAGGGTGTGCCAGTGGTTCGGCGTCGCGATCGTCACGATGTCGACGCTGTCGTCTTCCAACACTTTGCGCAAGTCGGTGACGATCTTCGGCTTTTTGCCTTGCTTGTCGGCGACGATCTTGCCCCGGCTTTCGGCCACGTCCGAATCGGCGTCGCAGATATAGGCGAACTCGGTATCTTTGCGATTCAACATGCCCGAGACGTGGGCCATGCCGCGGCCGTTCACGCCGATCGTCGCGATCCGCAGTTTTTCGTTCGGGCTGCTGCTCTGTTTCGCTTCGTCCGCTTTCAGCGGCATCGCCACGCCGGCGGTCACGGCGGCGGCCGATGCGAACATCGAGGCTTCCAAAAATTGACGACGAGACTTGAGAGTCATAGAGGCGCTCCGTTTAGGTGGGAAATATAGGTTTGCGCACTAGGGCTGGGTTTAAGTCAAAATGCACCACCCTATGATAAACAATCTCGACTTACTTGGAAATCGTTACGCACTTACTTTTTCCGCCCGGCTTCAGCAAACGCTAGCGTTCGCCCCTCTTATCCGGCAAACCCATACCGGGTGATCAACCAGTTGGCCCAAGTCGGCGCCAAGCGATCGAGCCAGACCAAGGCTTTTCCGCCGAGACTTAATATCTTTTCGTGTTTGCCGGTTTCTATCGCCTTAAGAGCCGCTTTCGCTACATCAGCAGAAGACATCGCCCCCTTCCCCTTGGCCGGCTGACGCCCCGCCGTTTCGATTACGGCCGCCGTAAACTCGCTTTCGGTCGTGCTTGGGCTGACCAACACGACGTCGATTCCGTCGCTCGCCAACTCGGCTCGCAGCGCGTCGCTAAACCCATGAATCGCAAATTTGCTAGCACAGTACTCGCTTTTCGCCGGAACCGCACAGTGACCTAAGATTGAAGAAATGTTGCAAATCGCAGGCGACGCTCCCTGCCGCAAGCTTGGCAACGCTTCGCGAATCAGCTCGATCGGCGCAAAAAAGTTGACCTCCATCACTTGCCGAATTCGCTCAGGCGAACCGTCGGCAAAGGTCCCCAGCGCGCCGACCCCGGCGTTATTGATCAGCAAGTCGAGCCCGCCGAACCGCTCGCACGCCGTTTGCACCAAACGCGTGCGTAATTCGGCCGCGCAAAGATCGCCGGGAACCGTCGCCAATCGATCGGGCGCGTTCAGTTCGTCGGCCAGTTGTCGCAAGCGATCTTCGCGACGCGCGGTCGCCGCCACGTAGGCGCCAGCTTCCACCAACTGGCGCGTCAGTTCGCGGCCGATGCCGCTCGATGCGCCGGTGACGATGGCGCGTTTGCCTGACAATTGCCGCCGCGCCATCGTTAAGCGACTTCTTCGATCGAATCTTGATCAACCCCGGCGTCGCTCGGCTCATAATCGCGAATCACCGTGTCGGGATCGTCAATCCGACCGAGCAAATGCGCCGGCATGCGACAATGAACCCGCATCCGCGTTTCGCTGTAAGCCTTCGAGACGACCTCGCCGTGGGCCGCCAAATAGGCGAGCAGCTTGCCGTTGTCGATGCTCGTGTCGACTTCGACGTCGCGAAAACTTCGGCTTAACGCGTCGCTGACCGCCAAGGCGAACTTGTCGCGCCCTTCGCCCGTTTTCGCGCTCACCAACAGCGCCTCGGGATACCGTTGCAACAACATCTCCAGTTGATGCCGATCGGTCACCGCGTCAATCTTGTTCAACACCAACAGCGCGTCTTTCTCTTCGATGCCGATCTCTTCCAGCACTTCGTATACGGCGCTAATTTGGTTGACGACGTCGGCGTTGCTCGCGTCGGCCACATGCAACAGCAGG
>JBITAD010000568.1:1698-6994 GCA_044439945.1 Blastopirellula sp. JB062 | reverse complement strand
AATTTGCCGATATACGGGTCGCTTGGAACGAGCGCGGGATTGCGTTTACGGTCGACGTTTCCGGCAAGCGGCAAGCGGCTTGGTGCCGAGAGAGTCGGGCCGTCGAGAGCGACGGTCTGCAAATTTGGCTCGATACGCGGGCAACGAACAATGTGCACCGAGCGACCAAATTTTGCCATCGGTACGTTTTCTTGCCGACCGGCGGCGGGCATTCGTTGCGCGAACCGGCGGCCGATCAGTTGCTGATCAATCGGGCGCGTGAAAATGCCAAGCCGATCCGACCTGGCGAATTGCGTATCCGCAGTCGCATGAAAGCGGATGGATATGTGCTTGAATGTTGCGTTCCGGCGACGGCGCTGACCGGATACGACCCTAGCGAGTACGATCGAATCGGCTTTTATTACGCCGTGATGGATCGCGAGTTGGGCTGGCAAAATTTCAGCGTCGGCACGCAATTTCCGTTTGACGAAGACCCAAGCACATGGGGCGTTTGCGAATTGGTTCGCGACTAGCGATGGCGGAATCGCACTGACCGAATATTTATTGACGCGAGTAAAGAACGATGGCCGAAGCGACTTTTGGAGGCGGCTGTTTTTGGTGTACCGAAGCGGTGTTCCAGCGACTGACGGGAGTCTCGCATGTCGAGCCGGGGTATGCCGGCGGAAAGACCGACGATCCGACCTATGAGGCCGTTTGTCGAGGAACCACCGGTCATGCCGAAGTGATCCGGATCAGCTATGATCCGGAGGCGATCGATTTTGAATCGCTGTTAGAAGTCTTTTTTCAAACGCATGATCCGACGACGCTCAATCGCCAAGGGGCTGACGTCGGCACGCAATACCGCTCGGTCATTTTCTATCATGACGCCGCCCAGCGGCAGGCGGCCGAGGCTTTTCGACGGCAGTTGGAAGAGGTCAAGGAATTTGGGGCGCCGATTGTGACCGAAATTTCGCCGTTAACCAACTATTTTCCGGCGGAAAACTATCATCAAAACTATTTCGATCGCCACCCGAGCCAGGCTTATTGCGCTGCGGTAATTGCCCCGAAAATAGATAAATTTCGTCGTAAATTTGCGACCAAACTGAAAGAGGGCTCCGGTTAGTTCTCGTCGATTCGCTGCTCGTCAGACGGCGTAAGGTGTGTTAGCATTTCGGGTTTAACGCGTCGCTTTGCACGCCGAACAAACGAACTAGGCCCCACGCCCAGACCCATACGCGGAGTCGTCATGTCGATTGATCCCTATTCGAATTCCCCTTGCGGAACGAATAAGAAAATCAAGTTCTACTGTCCCGAGATGATTCCGGATCTAGAAAAGATCGAACGGATGCTGGCCGGCGACCAGCGCGCCGCCGCATTGGACGTGGTGCAAAAATTGCTCCAGCGTTATCCTGACCACTCGGTACCGTTGTTTTATCGCACGATCTTGCAAATGCAGATCGGAGCTGAAGAAGGAATCGCCGCGGCAGTCGGCGAGTTTCTTGACAAGCACCCCGACAATCCGGCGGCGCACGCGCTGTACGCTTCGCATTTGGCGGCGACCGGCAATGCGACCGAAGCGGTTGAGCAATTGCAAACCGCCCTAGAGCTATCGCCGCAACAACTCCATTTCACCGTCTACGAGGCGCTGGGCGCCGTCGGTCAGTCGTTGTTGATGGAAAGCAAGGTCCCGGCTGCACGAGCCCACTTAATGCTGCAAAGCAGCATTGCGCCGGAAGGGGACGACATGGCGATGCAACTGCTGATGCGAATCAACGCGTCGCGCGAGCTGCCGTCGTTGTTAAAGACCGACCCTACCTTGGCCGAGTGCCCCAGCGATTTTTCCAAGAAAGCCGAATTTGAAGCCGCGCTGAGCGAAGCGGGCGGGGGACGCTGGCGTAAAGCGCTGTCTCTGTTTGAGCAATTGAAGTCGTCGGCCCCTCGAAACGTGGCGCTGTTAGAAAACCTGGCCGTGCTTTCCTCGACTTTGGGGTATAACGACGCCGCGTCAGGCTATTTGCATTCGTACTCAGCCGCCGCCGAGCGAAGCGATTTTGAAGCGGCGGTCGAGGCGGAAGCGCTCGCTCAATTGTTGGCGGATGAACCGGGCCCGCAGTACGACATGGTGACGGTCCCCTTCAAGGTGCATGACTTAGAGGCCGTCATTGAGAAATTGCGCGTCGACGACCGGGCCAATGCGTTGCCGGTTGACGTGTCGCAATTGGCGGATGGCGACAATCCGCCGCCGAAGGTCGCCTATTGGCTGCTTGATCGCGCGGTGCCTGAGTCTGCCGAAGGGTTGACCATCGAGACGGCGCCGAACGTGCTCGGCGAGATGCTTGTTTACGGCAAGCAGACCGACCGCGACGCCCGGATCGAATTGTCGACCGTCAAAAACGACAAATTCGCCTCGGCCGTCGCCGCGCTGCAAGAGATTTGCGGCGATACGATCGACGCCCCAAGCGAAGAGAAAACTTTGGGCCAGATTCCGATGGCCGAAGCGGTTTTAACTTGGAGCTGGCGCCTGCCGGACTCGGCGACTCCGTCGCAAAAACAAGAGTTAACGCAACAACGACGACGTCAGGCGTTGCTAGAGCAATGGCCTGCTCAGCCGCATCCGGCGATCGACGGCAAGTCGCCCGACGATGTGGTCGGCGACGCCGCATTGCGGGTCAAGCTGGCCGCCGCGGTGCTGTTGTTAGAGAACGCCGGTCACCGGCAACAGTGGAATTTTGATTTCAACGAACTGCGGCAAAAGCTGCAGTTGCCGACGCTGGAGCCGATTGACGGAGCGCAGGTCGATATCGATTCGCTGCCTAGCGTGCGGCTTTATCGGGTCGACCCGGCGACGCTTGACGACGCCCGCTTGGTCAAAGCGTACGGTCGCTCGGTCGTCTCGGCTGAACGCGCGGCGATTCGCATTTTCGCCGAAACGCTACTCGCTCGCGAATCGTTAACCGGTCAGGTTGATCGCGGCGAACTATATGGTCAACTTGCTCGGAATAGCGGCGACGGCGATCAAGCGCTCGGGTATTTGAAACAAGCTCAAGAGGCGGCGATCGCCAGCGGGCAATCGCCCGGCATGTGGAAGTTAGCCGAACTCGGTTTGCGACTCGAACGCCGCGAAGCGCAGCAATCGCAAATGCTGCTGAATGATCTGACGCAAAATCATATGCAAGAGCCGGAAGTCGCCCGTCCGCTGATGCAGTTACTGTATCAATTTGGGATTATTGGCGCCGACGGTCGACCGACCGGCATGCCGGTTGGAGGCTCCGCCCAAGAGCCGGCGGCAGCCGCTCCCGCGGCCGGCGGCGGTCTATGGACGCCGGATAACCCGAGCGGCGCGCCCGCACAGCCGAGCGAAGAGAAGAAATCGAAACTTTGGATGCCCGGCATGGACTAACCGCGAAAGCGGCCAGTAACGATGCAATATTCCGCCGATGACGAGCGATACATGCGCGAGGCTTTGGAATTGGCCTTGCGCGGCGCCGGCGCCGCCGAGCCGAATCCGTTAGTCGGTTGCGTCCTGGTACGACAAGGCCGGGTGATCGGCCGCGGATATCATGCCCGCTATGGCGGTCCTCATGCCGAAAGAGCGGCGATAGCCGATTGCGGCAATGAAATGACGCGCGGCGCAACGGCCTATGTCACGCTTGAGCCTTGCTGTCATCACGGAAAGACGCCTCCTTGTACCGACGCGCTGATCGCCGCTCAAGTCGAGCGGGTGGTGGTCGCTCAGCAAGACCCGTTCGGCTTGGTAGACGGCGGCGGCGTCGCCCAGCTCAAAGCGGCCGGCATCACGGTTGAAGTCGGCTTGCTAGAAGCGGAAGCTCGGCGATTGAACGCCCCCTACCGCAAGCTGTTGGCGACTGGTCGGCCTTGGGTGATCGCCAAATGGGCGATGACGCTGGACGGCAAACTGGCGTCGCATGCCGGTCATAGCCGCTGGATCTCGAACGAGTTAGCTCGCCAGCGCGTTCATCAACTGCGTGGCCGGATGGACGCCGTCATGGTCGGCAGTCGCACGGCGCAATTGGACGATCCATTATTGACGGCGCGCCCGCCCGGTTTACGGACGCCGCTACGAATCGTCGTCGATGGAGACGCCGCCCTCGCGCTGAGCGGCAAGCTTGTTCAGACCGCCGGCGAAGTTCCTGTGTTGGTCGCCGTGAAAGAGACGGCTGATCACGCGCGTTGCGATGCGCTGCGGCAAGCGGGCTGCGAGTTATTCGTTTGCGCCGGCGCCGACCATGCGGAACGTCTCGACTCGTTATTAAAGGAACTTGGCGAGCGTCGTTTGACGAATCTGCTGATCGAAGGAGGCGCCGGTCTCATGGGGCTTTTTTTGGCGCAAGGTCATGTCGACGAAGTCTTCGCATTTATCGCCCCCAAGTTGATCGGCGGCGCTTCAGCGCCTAGCCCGATTGGCGGAGACGGTTGGGCGGATATGAGCGAGGCGCTTTCGCTAACGGACGTTTCGATCGAAGCTTTGGGCGATAACGTATTAATGCACGGCTTCGCACCCGATAATTTCATGAAACGATAACCGAATCGGGCCGGCAAGCCGCCGAGCGGCGGATTAAGATTCGTTTTTCTCTCTGACAGTTCTTCCGTGGTGATCGGCAACTCTTGAAAGTCTCGATCGGCATTATCGTTCGTAACGAGGCGAATACGATCGGCCCGTTACTAGAAAGCGTTTCTAGGCTCCAGTTTGGAGACGCTTGGGAGTTAATCGTCGTCGACGGAAAATCGACCGACGGCACGCAAGAGGCGGTCGCTCGTTTTCAGCAGACGCATCCGGAGCTAACGGTTCGCTTGGTCGAAGAGCAAGGAATCGGCAGCCATGGCAACGCGCGAAACCATGTCATTGACGCCGCGCAAGGCGAGTGGATTGCGTTTACTGACGCCGATTGCGTCGTCGCCGCCGATTGGCTAACCGCCCTGGTCGAAACGATAGAGAAAGAACGGGCTGCAGACGAAACTGTGGTCGCAGCCGGCGGGATTCGATCTCCGATAGAATCGACCGATTGGAAAGAACGGACCCTTAACGCATTGCTCGCGACGACGCTGGGCAGCGGAGGGAGCGCTGGCTTTGTGCAGCGATCTAGCCGGTTTGTCGACAGCATCGGAAATTACAACTCGATCTATCATGGCGACGTTTTGCGGCAACAGCGTTACTTGCCCCTTCGCTTTGGCGAAGATTTTGAGTTGAATCGCCGACTAAGACGACTCGGATATAAGATCGTCTTGTCGCCTCGCCCTTTGGTGCGGCATCGTCAGGAGGGGAGCTTTTCGGCGTTCGTGCGCCAACTTTATTGGT
>JBITAD010000568.1:0-1688 GCA_044439945.1 Blastopirellula sp. JB062 | reverse complement strand
CAGGTCCGCTGGTTCGCTCCGGCCGCCAGTCTGTTTTTATTAGGGTTTTTCTTCGGCTGGCTCGCGGCATTCGTTTGGCTGCCGCTAATCTATTTTTATTTCGGCGTTCTTGCGCTTTACGCGATCGCGGTCACGGCGAGCGCCATGCAGGTTTGCTCGGCGACGCGCGATCTGCGATCGCTTATTTCGCTGGTGATATATCCCCTGGGGCACTTTAGTTACGGCGCAGGGTTTTTGCGCGGCTTGATGGCTTGACGTCTTTGTCTGGCTAACGGCGACGACGCTCGTCAGTTTTTCTTTTTCAGCGATTCCAAATAAGCCGTTACGTCGATCAGTTCTTGCACAGTCAATAGCTTCGCCAGATCGTTGGGCATGAGCGATGTCGGCAGTTTCTTCATCGCTTCAATCTCCGTTTGCGGAAATGCCCGAACGAGCCCCTCTTGGTTTTTGATGGTGACGGTCTCTTCGGTTTCGCTGACCAATAGCCCAGTGACCGCCGTACCGTTTTCAAGCAACAGTGCGAAATTTTCGTAGTTGTGACTAATGCCGGCGCTGGGGTACAAGATCGCTTCGAGCATCGCTTCGCGACTTAGTTTCGATCCGATTTCGCTCAAGTCGGGACCGACCTCTTTTCCTTGCTTGTTCACGATATGGCACTTGCCGCAGGTCGCCTGACCGGCGAACAGTTTTTTGCCGTTGTTCGCATCGCCGCGCATCTTTATGAGATCTGCTAGCGGCGGCAGCGGCTGATTATCTTTGCTAGGCGGAGCGGGGAAAATTGCCGACGCTTGATCTCGGACTTCTTTCCAAGTCGAAGCGGTCAGTTGGGCCGCAGCCGTTTGCACAAGCGCCGGATCGAGTTGGTCAGATTTGGCCAACGCTAACAAATGATTCGCACTGGCACGATTGGTCGCCAACGCTTTGACGGCGATTCGGCGCAGACGAAGATCTTTCGACGAATCGTCGACCAATTTTTGCATAATCCCTTGTGCCGCTCCCGCCGCCGAATTGCCGAGGGCCTCAGCGGTGGAGGTCGCTTTTTCAAGATCGTCGTCGTCAATCGCTTGCTGGATTAAATCATGGCGTTTCTTTTTGAGCAGCACCCGCATGGCGGCGACTCCGGTCGCTTCGCCGGACTGCCGCTGTGCGATCGCCAGCAAGTCATCGTCATGGTTGGGGACGTTAAACTTATCGATTAAATCGACGAACAACGGCGAGCCTGCCAATTTTGTTAACGCAGTTTCCAGGGCCTCCGCGTATTTCGGGTTTTTCGAGATGTCGAACCCGTCGATTCGGCGAATCGATTCGCTCAGGATCAACGATTGCGCCGCTGGGTCGCCGCCGGCTCCGGAGAAGGCCAGTCCGGCGAGCGCTTGCCGTTTGGCTTCGCTTGCCGGCTGAAAATCAAACGCGCGGAAATATCGGGGCAGCGATTCGGAACGAGCGTCCGGCGATCGCAAGATTTTGGCTAGATATTCAGGCGTTTTTTCGGATCGGCTGCGCCAGATCAGATCGCGACCGCTAGGCGTATTCCACGCGTCGCCAACGAGATTCAGATAGCTTTCTAGGCATGCGTCCCAATTTAGTTCGGCGCCGATGCCGAGCGCTTCAAGATACCAGCGATCACGGCCGTCATGCTGCGCCGCTAACTGCGACCATAGATCAGCCGCTCGATTACTCTCTGCCCA
>JBITAD010000567.1:0-6999 GCA_044439945.1 Blastopirellula sp. JB062 | reverse complement strand
CGAGTTGCGGTACTTCCGGCTCGGGCAGGTCGTCGGCGGCATGCAAGAGCGAGAAAGAAACGAGCCAAAGGCATGCCAGCGCGGCGAATGTGACGAGCAGCTTCACGACGTTTGACCTAAAGGGAAGAAAAAAAGAGGGGGAAATATGACGACGCAAGAGACAAGACCAAGGCAAACGGCGTCGAAACTTTCAGCCTAGTCGGAGCAAAAATTTAAGGCAACTCTTTGACCGGTGCGGGCAATGAAACCGCGGCTACGCTTGCGGTCCGCGATCCTCTTTGCCAAAGCGGCCTTGAAATTCGTCTTTCGGGTATTTGCGGACGTTCTTTCGCATTTTGTCGCTCATTGCGGCGGCGACGTCGATGTTCAGTTCGTTCGCCAGCGCCAAGCCGTAGCACAAAATATCGGCGAGTTCCTCTCCGATCGCGGTCATTTTGGCTTGGTCAGCCGTTACGGCCCGCGACGCGTCGACCGAGAGCCATTGGAAATGTTCCATCAGTTCGGCCGCTTCGACCGCAAGGGCCATGCTGATATTTTTCGGCGCATGAAATTGCCGCCAATCGCGCTCGGCGACGAACTGCGAAATCATTCGCTTGATGGCGGCGACCGAGGTTTGGTCGTCGGTCGACAGTTGATCGATCAGCGCGTCGAGCGAAGAAGAATCGTCAGCCATTGGGCAGTTTCTCGAAAGGGTAAGAAAACGGTCAGCTTAAACGGCCGGCGAGATCGCGAAAAGGTTGGAGAGAGTCCGCTACTTCTTGTCCGTCGTTTTGGGGGCCAACGATTGCAGATAGTCAAGCAACGCGGCGAACTGATCGAGCGTGATTTCGTCGGTCAAACCTTTGGGCATGACCGAGACGTCGCTTTTCTTTCTGGCGTCGATCGTCGCCGGGTCGAGCTGATGCTCGTTTCCTTGTTCGTCGCGAATGACGATCTTGTCGGCCGCTTCGCTTGTGACGAAAGCGGTTAGCACGCGGCCGTCATCTAGCAAAAAGATGTTGGTCACAAAGCCTTGCGCGAACGTTTTGTTCGGCAGCAAGATCGATTCGGCCAGTTGCTTGCGGTCGTACGTTTTAGCGACTTGCGGCAAATAAGGCCCGATCGGCTTTTCGTTCGGATTGACGGTATGGCAGCGATTGCACGTTAATTTGGCGAACAATTGTTCGCCCCGTTTCACGTCGCCTGACTTTTGAACGACTTGAGCGATAATTTGTTCAGGCCGCATCGTCTTGAGCTTCGGCTCGCTCGACATCTCGGTATTGATTTGCCAAGCGTCGGCAATCCGCCGCGCGACGGCGCTGACTTGCGCATCGTTTGACTCGGTCAGCTCGATGATCTTCGCTTCGGCTTGGCGATCGTTCGCCAAGTAGACCGCTTCCAGGCGTTGTCGCGGTCGATCTTTCCAGCCGGCTTGAATCGCGTCGTCAACGGCGGCCTGGACTTCGGGCGAGAGTTTTTTTTGTTGCGACAGCAAAACGACGCCGGCGTCGGCCCACAGGGCGGGAACCTCTTCGCCGGTCGCAGCCAACTTTCGCAGCGGCTCGATGCGATCGCTCAAACGGCGAGGATTTTTAAACGCGTCGAAGACCGCCAAATACGCTTTTTGGACTTGATCGTTTTGACGCAGCGTCTCGATCCCGGCATGTGCGAAGGCTAACGTGGTCAAATCGTGAGATTTTAGAAGAGCCGTGATCGCCTCGGCTTGTACCTGCGGGGCGACGTTTTCGTCGGCGACGACTTGTCGTAGTAAAGGAATTGCAGCGGGGGGAAGCGAATCGCTTGCCGCCAGTTTCGTAACGGCCGCCGGAATGAACTTGGGGTCGGCGGCGGCGCGATCTAACACCAGTTGTAAACTGCCGTCGAAATCGACTCGATGCCGGGTCAGCTCGCGCATCAGGAATTCGGCCTCGCTTGTCGGCAACGTTTCGAGTTGAGTCTTCAGCGCGGCGGCGATCGCGGGCGACTGACTCCAAGGCTCCGGCTGATAGTAGGGGCCGCGCGTATCAGGACGCGTTCCCCAGCTTTGTCCTGCCCACTCCCCTTCGCGATTGTAAAGACGGCACAGCGCAATCAGATACTCGCGGCGGCGGCGGGCGTCGGTTTCTTTTTCCAATCGCTGAATCAGCGCCGTCGTCACGGCCGGATCATGCAACGATTGCACGACCTGAATCGCGCCGGTTCGCCGTGCCGGCGATGCTTGAGAGTTGTCGAGCAGCGCCAACGCCGGAGCGGATGCGTTGAGGCCGATCATCGCTTGCACGGCCGTATGCGCAATGACGGGATCGCGATGACCTAATGCGGAGGCGATCAGCGTTCCGCTTTTCGGATCTCGGATGCGAGCCAGGGCCACGATTGATTCTAATTGCGTTCGCGGATCGCTTGAACGAAGCCCCGTTTCGAGCAATTCGAGCGGCACGCTCTGTTGTTGATCCCAACGGTCGGCCAACGCCCGAATGGCGAAGGAACGGACTTTTTCGTCTTGCGCCGCGGCGATCAGCGCGGCATGGCTATCGACCCCGAGCCATTGCTTGAGGGCGAAGATCGCCGCCACCCGATTGTGGAGCGGCGCCGAAGAATGATTGACTAATTTTTTTAAAGCGGCGACCGCAGATGCGTCGAAGCGGCGCGCCAACAGCTCTCGCTGGGCCGCCAAGCGAATGCGATGACTGGCCGAAGCGGCGATCAACTCGACCAATTGGAGCGGAGCGGCCGCGGCGAAGTCGGGCACAGGCGGCGCCGAACGCCCTTTGGGAGTGACCCGAATGAGCGAACCGACATGCTCGCCGTCGTATTTGAACGTCGCGCCTTCCCAACTGGTCGCGTAGATATTGCCGCGCGCGTCGACGTCGAGATCGGTCACTCGCGGCAACTTGATAAACTCTTGCTGATCCGCCTGAAAAGTCGCGCCGTTTGGCTCGGCATGATGACGATAAATCATGCTGCGTCCCCAATCAGCCGTGTAGATCGCATCGCCGTACCGGCCCGGAAAGCCCGGCTCACTTAGATAGAGGGCGCCGCAGCCGGAACCGCCGCCGTAATCGGCCAACGGCTGAATGATTTCGTCGCCGAAGTTCATGTAGAGGCGCGGATAGCCATGATCTTCGAGCCCGCTGAAATGATGCAGGCGAATATCCCAACCGCCGCCGTCGTTGGTATTGTCTCGCGTGAAACCGTTGAGCAGCGGATCTAGGGCGACTTCAAGAATGTTGCGCGTGCCGCGCGAGTAAACTTCTAGCCCGCTGCCGTCGGGGCGAACGCGCAGCACCCCGCCGTAACGAAACTGCAACTTCCGCCCGTCGGCGCCTTCGGCCTGCATAAAACCGAAATCGCCGATCGCCAAATAGAGCCAGCCGTCAATGCCCAACGTGACTCCGTTCGACGTATGGTCGGCCGGACGATCGCGAAAATCGAACGCGATATTTTTGACCAAGACCTGCCGCTCGTCCGAGACGCCGTCGCCGTCATGATCGATAAAAGCGCTAAGATGCGGCGGGTGCATCACATAGAGCCGGTCGCGATCCCAGACCAAACCGCGCGGCGAATCGACGTTAGCGACGAACAGCTTCGTCTCGTCGGCGCGTCCGTCGCCGTCCAAGTCGCGAAGACGATATATTGCGCCACGATTCGGCTTGCGATCAAGCGAGCCGTTCTTGTCGACCGAAACGTAAACGACTCCGTCGGGCGCGGCGGCGACGTACACCGGATAAGTGACGGCCGGCGGCGCGGCGAACAAGGTCACGTCGAATTCGTCGGGCACTTTGACTTTTGACAAAATGGCCGCGTCCGTTTCGTCGGAAAGATCAGTCGCGGCCGCTTCGACGTACGAATCGCCGAACACGGACAGCCTGCGAACGCTCGCCCAACCGCCGGTATCGCTGCCTAAAAACCGAACGCGGACATAGCGGACGTCATCGGCCGAGACGCTCAATTGATGATTGCGTTCGTTTTGGTTTTGCGACCGATCAACGACGGTTCGCCAGGCGTTTTGGTCGGACGAGACGTCGACCGCATAGCGATAGATCGTTTGCTCCGACTCCCAGAGGATCTCGATTTCGTCGATTGCCTGCGGGTTCTCGAGATCGACCGAAAGCCATTGCGGCGCACTGCCGTCGCTGGCGCACCAGCGGGTCGCCGGATCGCCGTCGACGGCATGCCGCTTCCAGTTGTTTTTGCCTGATTCTTCGCTCGAGGCGAAAGTCGATTTGCCTTTGGCGAGATCGACCGGAACCAATTTCGGCATTTCAGGCTTGAGATATTCGGCCGATAGCTTGTCGCAGGCCCAAAGCGTGCCGCGCGTCAATAGATCGAGAAACTTATCGGCGCCGACCGTTTCGTTATGGTGGCCGAGGGTCGTGCCGAAGACGCGAGCGTCTCCGTATTGGTTCACCCAAACGCACGTTTCCGCGGCCCCGCTCTCTTGGTTTTTGGCGACGCCGAGCGGCTTGGCGTTGGGCCACAATTTGGCGATGTGATAAAGCTCGCCTTGCGGGTTCGCCCAAGCGGCGCCGAACCCCTGCATAATGGGATGCTCGCCGTCGACGTTTAAAACTTCGTGCGGGTATTGCGCGCCGTGACGATGCGAAGTGACCCCGCAGAATTTGAACCATTGATCGGTTTTGTCGCGATAAGAATGCATGGCGCAATGAATTACCACGCCGGGCAGCCCCGCTTGATGCGGTTTTAATACTCGGGCCGTCCAAGCGGGATCGGTCACGCCGGCAAAACATTCGTCATGCAATACGATGTCGTAACCTTCCGCCCAATCTGGATTTTGATATAGCGGAATCTTCGCATCGGTGGTCGAACCTCCTTGCTGGACCACGGTGACTTCGATCCGGGCGCGGGCTTCGAGGCCCGCTTTGATCAAGTTTTTTTGTGCGTCGTAATCATGACAACAACCCCCGGTCACCAACAGGGCTTTGATCGGCTTGGGAGCCGCAGGCGCCGAGGAAACGAACCAACAGATTGCCAGCAAGGCGAGAAAAATACGTTGCATCGGCGACGCCAGGTGGGATGGGTAAGGAAGCGAGGGGGGGAGAATATCAGTCTGTGTGCGCTTCATTATACCCAGTTTGCGCGGCAGCGCCCGGCCGGAAGGCGCATCGCCCGGCAGAGAATACCGGAAAAACCGATTTTCCGGGGAAAGAATGCGAACAACGAGCCTACCAGCGCCGCCCAGCTGCAAACGGAGCGGCGGCAGACGCTAATCGCGGAATCGGCCGAGGCAAAGCGTGATGTTTTGTCCGCCGAAGCCGAAGCTGTTGTTTAGAGCGACGTCGATATTCGCCTCGCGTGCGACATTGGGGACGTAATCCAAATCGCAATTCGGATCGGGGTTTTCGTAATTGATCGTCGGCGGCAGAACCTTGTCGCGAATCGCCAATAAGCAGACGATCGCTTCGGTGACGCCGGCGGCGGCGATCAAATGCCCCATCATGCTTTTGGTGCTAGAAACCGGAATCTTTTTGGCCATGTCGCCGAAAACTTGTCGGCAAGCGAGCGATTCGACCTTGTCGTTCACTTCGGTGCTGGTGCCGTGTGCGTTGACGTAGCCGATATCTTCGACGTTGGCTTTGGCGTCGGTCATCGCCATCTTCATGCAACTGATCGCTCCGCGCCCCTCGGGGTGGGTATCGGTAATGCGAAACGCGTCAGCCGTCGTGCCGTAGCCTAAGACTTCGCCGTAAATCTGGGCGCCGCGAGCCTTGGCGTGCTCTAGCTCTTCGAGCACGATCATTGACGAGCCTTCGCCCAACACGAAACCGTCGCGTAAGCGATCGAAGGGGCGCGACGCCTTGGTCGGTTCGTCATTGCTGGTCGAGAGAGCGGTCAACAAGTTGAACCCGGTCACGCCGAACGGATGAATCATGCTATGCGCGCCGCCAGACAACATGACGTCGACCGTGCCGCGACGAATCAGCTCGGTCGCTTCGCCGATGGCCTGACTGCTTGCGGCGCAAGCGGTCAAACAGTTGGCATTGGGGCCTTGGGCGTTGAAGAGCGCGGCCAAATGCGCGCTGGGCATGCTCGGCTCTTGTTCTAACTCGCGGCGCGGATTGAGGGTTTCAAGCCCTTTGCGAATGAAGGCCGCCTTGTCAAAGTCTCCCTCGCCCGACATGGCCGCCGTCACCATTGAGGTGAATGCGAAAAAGTCTTGGTCGCCTTCGCCGCATCCTAGATAGACGCCCATCCGGGTCGGGTCGATCGACGCGTCCATGACCCCGGAATCGTTGACGGCCTGCTTGGCCGCTCCGATGGCGAACTGGGTATGTCGTCCGATGTTTTCCCAGCGTTGGGGATCTTCGCCGCATTTGGCGATGTCCCAATCGCGGACTTCGGCCGAGATTTTGGTGGGAAAATTGGACGCGTCGAAAATGGTCGTCCGCCCGACGCCTGACTTCGATTCTTTCAGGCCGGCCCAGACGGTTTCGACGTCGTGGCCCATCGGGTTGATCATGCCGGTTCCGGTGATGACGACTCGTCGACTCATGACGACTGGCGCTCCAAACAAGAGAAATTCTGCGGGCTTTACCGATTATAGGCCGCCGACCAACGGCATCCGTTTTCAGTCGATCGGGTCCGCTTTGGTATTATCGGCCGGAACCGTCGCTGGGCGCGGTTAATTTCGATTCAAGCACGCCGCTTCGGCATCTAGCATGTACTGCGGCGGCGTAATCGGAGTTCCGTCCGGTTTTCTGCCGATATCGTATACTTTGAGCAGTCGCAACATTTGCAACAAGTCGGCCGGGTCGAACAATTCTCGGTCGTTGTCTTGCTCGTCAAGATGAGCGAAGAACAACTCGACCTCGGCATGCAATCGCTCGCCGCAATGGCTGGTCGCCGAAATATAGGCGCCGTCCTCGCGGATATCGTTGGCCTGAACGGAGTAGATCAGTTGCTCTCCGGCGGTCGCGGCGCAGTGAAAAGTCGCCTTCGACACTTTGGCCAAGATCACGCGTTCTCGAAATTCATAATGTTCGCCAACCAGCAATCCGCCGG
>JBITAD010000566.1:0-7018 GCA_044439945.1 Blastopirellula sp. JB062 | reverse complement strand
AGTCGCCATCGCGACGCTGACCATTGGCAAGTCGAGCGTTTGATACGTTCGTTTCGAGTCGAGCGCCGCTGAAATCAGCTGGCCGTTTAGCAGATTATTATGTTGCAACCACATGACGCAACCGGTTAGCAAAGCGGCGCCTGCGATGATTCTAAGTGGGGCTCCGGTCAAGAGCGAAAAAGGGATCGCCAGCAACGATTGGATTGAAATCGGCTGTTTCGGCTTGGCGGTTTGGGCCTCGCTCAACATATTTCGCATGCGACTTTGACGCTCGCTGGCCGCGTGACGAGGATCGGCGGAGTTTGCCTGCTCTGGATCAATCGCGGTTTCGCGCTGGTGAATCGCCTCGTCGATCATCGCCTGAGCGGCTCGATCGGCGATCGCCTCCGCTTCTTCTTCGCTGGTCCCTTCGGCTTGCAGGCGTTTGGCCTCGACGCTTGCTAAATGCCGGCGTTCTTTCGCTGCTTTCGCGGCCGATATTCGTTGATCGCAATAGCGGACGATCGGATCGCGCCAAGCGGCGAATTTCCGACTCTTTTCGACGCCGCCTGTCCGGCTAGAGAAGTCGCGAGCATGAATTTTCGCCTGATAGCCAAACAAGTCTTCAAAGGCCTCTTCCCACTCGGCGCCAGCATATTTGACGACGAACGTCCGGACTTCGATTTCGTCCAGACCGCGTAACCGGAGCGATTTGAGAAGTTGTGCGATTTGCTCCAACGGTTCGGATCGTTGCTTTTGCAGCGTGCGATCAACGACGAAGTAATATCCGGCCGCGATTCCGGTCGCCAGAATCGCGCCGCCGACGGCGGCCAGCAGCGTTCCGGAGATTGTCAGCACCAGTAGGGTAAGCATGGCGCCGCCGAGATATTTGAGCCAATCGATCAAGCTGGACGAAAAGAGAAACTCGCGAAGTTTGCGATACATAAAATTGCCGGAGAGGACGCCGGCGACAATGAAGTAGGCGATCGGCCCAACCACAGTCGACGCCAACGCGCCGATGAAGAGGCCCCCCATGCCGAAGATAAGACCGCCGATCATTACGGCGACTAAAATGCCGGCCGTCGCTAAGAAGCAAGACTTACGCAGCGGACCGGCCGAGGCGGAGTTATAGCGGGTTACGCCATCTTCGAGCGTGTCGACATGTTGTTGCCCCGGCGAGAAGGCGCCGGTCGGCCCCATGCCGAGATATTCTTCCAGCTTTTTGATCACTTCGCCGAGATTCGACGCGCGCTGCTCCGGCTCTTTGGCCACCATTCGCATTGTGACGTCGGCAAGTTGTTTCGGTACGTGCTTGGCGACTGCATCGGGGCGAACGATCGGTTGTTCGAGATGTTTAGTAATTACTTCCAGCGCCGTCGCGCCTTCAAACGGCGGTCGGCCGGTCAACAAAGCGTAGAAGGTACAGCCCAGAGAATAGATGTCGGCCCGGTGATCGACGCTCGAAGCGTCGCGCGCTTGTTCGGGCGGCATATAGGCGGGCGTTCCCATCGACATGTTGGCGACCGTCGAACTGACGCTACGGCGTTTAAGCAACTCGGGATCGACGCTTCTGCCGGAGGACTCGCTTTCGTCGGGAAGTTTGACCAAGCCCAAGTCGGCGACTTTGACCACGCCCTGTTGGTTGATCATCAAATTGTCGGGTTTGATATCGCGATGAATGATGCCGCGCTGATGCGCATAATGCAGACCGCGAGCCGCTTGCAGAACGTAACCGACGGCGACGTCGCGATCGAGTCGCCCCGCCTCTTTGAGCAGCGAGCCAAGCGATTGCCCGTCGATCAGTTCCATGCTGAAAAAATGAACGCCTGAGTCTTCGCCCATATCATAGATTTGGACGATATTGTGATGCGTTAGCTGTGCCGCCGCGTAAGCTTCGCGCGTGAAGCGTGAAATAAAGACCGGGTTGGAAGCCCATTTGGATTGAATCGTTTTGACGGCCACTTCGCGATCGAGAGAAGTTTGTCGGGCTAAATAGACCGCGCCCATCGCCCCTTTGCCCAGAATCCGAACCAGACGATAGCCGTGCAAAGATTGCGGCATCGTATCGTCGACTGACGACTCGTCGTCTTCGACTGGCTCGTCTTCGGGTAAGACGTTTACCGTCGCCAAAGTGGCGGCCTCGCCGCCGAGCGAGGTCGGAGAAGAGGGCGCCAGTCGCGGGGCGTCGCGTTGATCAGCCGTCGATGGGACGACGCTCCCCTGCCCCGCTTCTTGTTCAGGGGCAGGCCGGTCGTCGATCGGCGGATGCGAAAATTGTTCGGCCGGCATCGTTTGCAGCGCTTGACCGTTGGTTGCGGTCGCATGATCTCCGGCGGCAGGCGACTGTTCGTAGGTCATATCTAAACGTGCGGCGACCGGCAACGTCGCCGCCGCCCCAACGGCGGTCGCCATGTCGGCTTCTTCCGTTTTATTGCGCCGATCGCTAAGGGTGGCCCGCATTTCTCGGCGGATCTGTTGCAAGGTTTTTACGACGATGGGTTCGTCTGATTCTTTTTCAGGGACTCCGACGTAAAAGAGCTTTTGGCAGCTGCGACAGCGAGGTCGATAATGACCCGGCGCGATATTCGTCACTTCGAGCGAAGATCGGCAGTAGGGACATTTCAACCACATAATGCGTTCACAAGCTTGTCGCAGGGCAAGAATGCGTCGCCTTACGAAGCGGCGACGACTTGGCCGTCTAGGATAGTCGACGTGCGTGAAGAAATGGTGAAGCTTGCGCGGGCGCCACGGCTAGGCGACGGTGAGCGAAAAGCGTTGTTCGCCGCAATGAAAGTAGCCGCCTCGACCGAGATTTAGTTCTTTGATTCGCAGCCAGATGCCGTTGAGCGATTTGGCGTCGTCAATGATCCAACGCCCTTGTTTATCTTGATAAATTCGAGCATGTTGCGGGCTGACGGTCGGATCATTGACCAAAATCGAGCATTGAATCGGATCACTGCCGATCCAATGTTCTTGCTTCGTTAGTTTGTGGCGCTTGCCGCCGCCATCGTAATTAATCTCTTGCAGGCATGGTACGAGCTCGTCAAACCCCTCTTGGGCGACGTCGAGCAGTTCTTTCTCTCCTTCGATGGTGGCGCCGATATTGCCGGCGGATCGCGGCGGAATTTGGCCGAAACGCTTGCCGCCGATCATCATCACTTGATTCGGTTTAACGATGATCTGCGTCGCGCGAACGAACGTTCCGTTGGTCGAACCAAGGTCGCGAAGCACCCAATCAAATCCGCCGGGGCGTTCGCGGCGCTGTATTTCTAGATGGCGGCTAGATATTTGGCTGTCATGCGGGATGATAAGGTCGCCCTCGGTGCGGCCGATTACAAACGAAGATTGACGGATGCGGACGACTTCGCCTGATTCGGAACCGTCGTCATAAACAATTAGCTTGGCCATCGGAGGACGTAAGGTCGGACGGTAACGCGAAACCTCGGCGTTGCGCTGCTCGGCCAAGAGACGATCTTCTTCGCCGATTCCGAATAGAGTCGATTGTCCCTGGGGTTTAGATTCCATGTGCGCTGATTGAAAAAGTAAATTTGGCCCGTTTCTCGCGGAAAGTTTTCGTCGTTGGAGGCTATTTTAGTGACGATCTTTACGTAGGGGCCGTTCGTTTATCTTGGGTTCATGTAAACTTCATGATTTGGCGGCGTGCGATAGACGAATGGACAAGGCGGAACTGACAATTATCGGCGGCGGGGCCGCCGGTTTGATGGCGGCGATTTGGGCGGCTCGAACCGAGCCTGACCGGCGCATCGTCATGCTGGACGGGGCGGCCAAGCTGGGCGCGAAAATTTTGATCGCTGGCGGCGGACGCTGCAATGTGACGCATCATCAGGTGACGGCCGACGATTATTGCGGAACGAGTCGCAACGCGATCAAGAAGGTGTTAGCGCGTTTGTCGGTCGGGGAGACGATTGATTTTTTCGAACAATTAGGAGTTCGGCTGAAGCGGGAAGAGACTGGCAAACTGTTTCCGACGACCGATCGTGCAAAAACGGTTTTAGATGCCCTGATTAACGAGACGCGCCGACTGGGCGTTTCGATTCTTACCAAACGCCGCGTAACTCGACTGGCCAAACGAGCCGATGATTCGTTTGCGATCGGCGGGCCATGGGGCGAACTGGTTACTCCGCATGTGATTCTGGCGAGCGGCGGCAAGAGCGTTCCCAAAACAGGATCGGACGGTTATGGGTTTGAACTGGCGAAACGACTGGGACATACGTTGACCCCGCAACTTTTTCCGGCGCTGGTTCCCTTGGTCGCCGCTGATCATTGGCGCCCCAAAGAGTTGTCTGGCGTCAGCTTGCCGGCCGAACTTTCGGTACATAGCGCGACCGGCAAGCGAATTATCGGTACTAGCGGCGATCTGCTGTTTACCCATCGCGGTTTGTCAGGCCCGGTCGTGCTCGACATTAGTCGGCACTATCTGCACGCGATCAAAGACGACCCCGCCGCACGTCTGCGCGCCAATTGGCTGATCGGGATCAACAGCGAAGCGTTGGACCTGCAATTGCAAACGCTCGGTTCGCTCTCGGTCCGCAAATTTCTACAGGAGAAGATGCCCTCGCGTTTGGCTGATCTGCTATTGGAGTTAGCGGAAATTGACTTCGAGCGGACAGGCGATCAATTAGATCGCGCCGCGAGGAGACGGCTTGTCGGCCTGACGACGGCGATGGAGACGCCGATTGTGGGCGACCGAGGTTTTGCCGTGGCCGAAGCGACCGCCGGCGGGGTGCCGCTTGATCAGATTCAGTTGAAGACGATGCAGTCTCGCCGCTGCCCTGGCTTATTTCTGTGCGGCGAAATTTGCGACGTCGACGGACGAATCGGCGGGTTCAACTTCCAGTGGGCCTGGGCCAGCGGCTACCTGGCGGGTAAGTCGGCGTAATTGGAGATGCGTTTCGCGACATAGTCGTCATGATCGGCAAGATCGCTATGGGCCGCGCCAACTTGCGGCGGAATGCTTGCGCCTAGACGTAAATACGACATATCTTTGTCTATGCCGCTTGCGCATAGGCGGCAAGGGGCCTGCCGCGGAAGCGTGCAAGAGAGATCGACAGAGGTAAAGGAGAGTGAGCCGTCATGTCGGAGGCGACGCTCAAAGTATTGAATGAAGAAGCGCTGGATATCTTGATCCAGCGGATCGACGAAGTCTCTTCGTTGCCTCAAATTGCCGTACAAGCGATGGAGATCGCTAGCGCGGAAGAGTCGAGCGCTTCGGATTTGACCGCAATCGTCGAGTGCGACGTCGCCCTGTCGTCGCGGGTTCTAAAATTGGTGAACTCATCGGCGTTCGGGCTACGCAATACTGTCACGAATTTGCAGCAAGCGATCGCCTATCTGGGGATGAAACAAGTTCGCAACTTGGCGATTACCGCCAGCGTCAGCGAATTGTTCTCAGGCGGCGACAACGTGGGCAAATATAGCCGCTCCGGACTTTGGGAGCATATGGTCGCCGTAGGAATCGCGGCGCGGATCTTTGCGAAAAAGCATCGTATCGGCGACCCGGAAGATGCGTTTATCGCCGGGCTATTGCATGATTTGGGAATCGTGATCCTTGATCAGTTTTTGAATTCTCGCTTTGCGTTGATGCTAGAAACGATGAACCCGCAACAAGTTCAAGTGCGGTGGGAACGACAATACTTCGGGTTTGATCATACCGAGTTCGGCGAGCGAATCGCGCGGCACTGGAAGTTTCCGGAAGTGGTCGTTGATACGATACGCTATCATCACATGGCAGGCGTTTATCGCGGTCGGCATTCGCCGATGATCAAAGCGGTCGAAATGGGCAATATGGCCATGAACGAGGCGGGAATCACGGCGCTGGGCGCCAAATATTCGCGTATTTCGATGGCTGCCCTCAATCACTTTGATATGACGATCGGCGACTTGTCTCGCTTCGCCGAAGAGGTCAAGGACGAATTGGAAAAGTACCAAGATTGGCTTGTGCACTAGTGCGCAACGCGCATCGCGAAAAACGGGAAAATACAAAAAAGCCTCATCGCGACCAGACTTGGAAGCGACGAGGCTTTTGTAAGCGCAAACGGAACGGCGCGGTTATTGCGCCATTGCCGATTGATATTTCTTCGGATTCTTTTCAAACGCGGCCAGGCATTCGCTGGTGCAGCAAAAGACGGGGGAGCCTGTCTTTTCGCTTTTCAGCGGCATTCCTTGATGCCCCAGCAATTCGCGACAGACCAAGCAACTCCACTGATTGACGGCAAGTTCTCGATCTCCTTCGGGAAGTTGGCTTAAGGCTTCCGAATTCAGATCGACCGCCGAGGTAGCGCCGCTTCCTCCGCAACCGACTGCAGTCGCCAGCAAGCCGGCAAAGATAAAATATCGAACCAGGTGCATCAAAGGACTTTCTTTGGGGAAAAATTGGGAAGGTGAGAATCGTAAGGAGAGTGGATTAGTATTCTCCTTTGACTTCCCCGGAACCGCGCTCGGCAAGCAATTCCCAGGTCGTTCCATTGACCGTCTCAGGCACAAAATGGACTGAACCGTCGCAGAAGACGAATTGTGCGCCGCCAGGATGCTGACTGGAGAACGCCCAAGCTTCCGTACCGTTGATTCGCATGGCAGCCGAGTCGAAGGCGCCCCACATCGCCGAGGCCCAGCCGACCCCAACGTCTGAGTTGACGCCGCCGTAGACGGCTCCACGGTGCGGCTTGTCGTTATAGGCACGTTCGCCGACGAGCAATACGTTGGTCGTACCGTCGGTGATGTCACGAAATTTGATTTCGCTGGCGTTGTATAGTACGCCGTTGCCAGGATCCGTATGAGGACCGCCTGTGCTGCTAGAGCCCCAGACTCCGACATAGTTTGACGTGCCGAAACTGCCGCGATTGGTGTTGATGTCGGGGCCGACGTCGGAAGGGCAGCGATAGCCGTCAATCGGCGTTTGCATTAATACGCGAAGATCGGCGCCTGTCGTGCCTGAACTGACAGACGTTGGAAAAACATTGTTTTGGGGATCAATCGCATCGTATAAGTTGGTTTGCTCGACAAACGGCATGATAAACAC
>JBITAD010000565.1:0-7022 GCA_044439945.1 Blastopirellula sp. JB062 | reverse complement strand
TTATCAAGAAACCAAAGAGATCGTCGTCCCGCCTGAAAAACGCGTCTTAAACGTCGCCGTCGAGCCCTCGGCCGAAAAATACAAGCCGGGCGAAGAGGCCGACGTCAAAATCAAACTGACCGATCACGCCGGCGAGCCCTTCGTCGGATCGACGGTCGTCACCATCTACGACAAAGCGGTCGAGTACGTCTCAGGCGGCTCCAATGTCGGCGACATTCGCGAGTTCTTCTGGAAATGGCGCCGCCACCATCATCCCTCGACCCAAGACAGCCTGGCGAAGGCTTCGTACAACATCGTTCCGCCCAAGCAAAAAAGTATGAGCTTTTTGGGCGTCTTCGGCCGCGGCGTCGCCGACGAGATGGAAGGCTTGGTCATGCAAGATAAAGGGGGCGCCGCCATGTTCGGCGCGGCCGCGCCCGCCGCATCGAACAGGGCCATGGCCCGCGGCGGCATGATGAAGTCGGCCATGGCGATGGACGCCGTCGCCGAATCGGCCCCGGCGCCTGCCGCTCCGCAAGCGGAGGGCCAAGCCGGCGCGGCGCCGCCGGCGCTGGTCGAAGCCGAAGTTCGCACCAACTTCGCCGACACCGCCCTGTGGGTCGGCGCGCTCACCACCAACCGACAAGGCGAAGCCGAAGTCTCGCTGAAAATGCCCGAGAACCTCACCACTTGGAAGGTCAAAACCTGGGCCATGGGAGACGGAACCCGGGTCGGCTCCGGCGAATCGGAAATCATCACCACCAAAAACCTGCTCGTTCGCCTGCAAGCTCCCCGCTTCTTCGTGCAAACCGACGAAGTGGTCCTTTCGGCCAACGTGCATAACTATCTGGAGACGGCGAAAACGGTCCAGGTTTCGCTCGAAACGCCCGGCGAATTGCTCGAGCATCTCGACCCGAGCGAGCGAACCGTAAAAATCGAAGCCAACGGCGAGCTGCGCGTCGACTGGCGCGTCAAAGTCCTCTCGGAGGGGACCGCCGTCATCCGCATGAAAGCCCTGACCGACGAAGAGTCGGACGCCGTCGAGATGAGCTTTCCCGTCAAGGTGCACGGCCTGCTCAAGACCGAATCTTGGGCCGGCACGGTTCAGCCCGACGCCGACTCCGCCTCGCTTGCGATCCATGTGCCGCAACAGCGCCGCATCGACGACAGCCGCCTGGTCGTGCGTTATACGCCCACCTTGGCAGGCGCCATGGTCGACGCGTTGCCCTACATGGTCGACTATCCGTACGGCTGCACCGAGCAAACGCTCAACCGCTTTTTGCCGACCGTCATTACGCAAAAAGTGCTGCTCGACATGCGGCTCGACTTAAAGACGATTCAGGAAAAACGAAACAACCTGAACGCCCAAGAACTCGGCGACCCCGCCGATCGCGCGAAACAGTGGAAACGCTTCCAACGCAATCCGGTCTTCGAGATCGAAACCGTTCGCAAAATGGTCGCCGACGGGGTCCAACGCTTGACCGACATGCAAAACGCCGACGGCGGCTGGGGGTGGTTCTCCGGCTATCGCGAACGAAGCTATCCGCATACCACCGCCGTGGTCGTGCATGGCTTGCAAGTCGCGAAAAACAATGACGTCGCCCTGGTTCCCGGCATGCTCGAAAGCGGGCTCGATTGGCTCGCCAGCTATCAGGCCGGCGAAGTCCGCAAGCTGCAAAACGCCGACGGCAAAAAGAAACCCTGGAAAACGTCGGCCGACGACAGCGACGCGTTGATCTACATGATCTTGGTCGACGCCGGCCGCGAAAACCGCGCGATGCGAGATTTCCTCTATCGCGATCGCACCCATTTGTCGGTCTACGCCAAGGCGATGTTCGCCCTGGGCTTGCACCAAATGAAAGACGCCGACAAGCTGGCGATGGTCCGCCGCAATATCGAGCAATATTTGGTGACCGATCTCGAGAACGAAACCGCCTATCTCAAGCTGCCCCAAGACAACGCCTGGTGGTACTGGTACGGCGATCCGATCGAAGCGAACGCCTATTACCTCAAACTGCTCGCCCAGGTCGATCCGCAAAGCGAAACGGCGCCCCGACTGGTGAAATACTTGCTCAACAATCGCAAGCACGCCACCTATTGGAAGTCGACCCGCGACACCTCGCTTTGCATCGAGGCGATGGCCGACTACCTCCGCGCCACCGACGAGCTAAAACCGGAGATGACCGTCGAAATCTGGCTCGACGGACAAAAGAAAGCGGAGACCCAGTTCACCGCCGAAAATCTCTTTACCGTCGACAACACATTTGAGTTGCTCGGCAAGAACGTCGCCGGCGGCGATCACCAGATCGAGATCCGGCGCCAAGGGAAAGGCCCCGTCTACTTCAACGCCTATCTGACCAACTTCACCTTAGAAGATTTCATCACCAAAGCCGGACTCGAGGTCAAAGTCGAGCGCCGCTTTTACAAACTGGTTCCCGAAGAAAAAGAGGTGAAAGTCGCCGGCGATCGCGGCCAGGCCGTCGATCAACGGGTCGAAAAATATCGTCGCGAACCGCTCCAGTCAGGCGCCCAACTCACCAGCGGCGATCTGGTCGAAATCGAGCTGATTTTGGAATCGAAGAACGACTACGAGTACGTCATGTTCGAGGACCAAAAAGCGGCCGGCTTCGAAGCGGTCGACCTCCGCAGCGGCTACTCAGGCAATAGCCTGGGCGCCTACATGGAGCTGCGCGACGACCGGGTCACGTTCTTCGTGCGGCAACTGCCGCGCGGCAAGCATAGCCTGACCTACAAGCTACGCGCCGAGATCCCCGGCAAGTTCAGCGCCCTGCCGGCGATCGCCGAAGCGATGTACGCTCCCGAACTGGTCGGCAATTCCGACGAAATGAAAATCTCGATCGCCGATCAAGAGTAGGCCGAAAAATCAGCCTGCCCAACAATCGCGCTCCTCTGCGGCGGACCCCAGTCCGCCGCATTTTTTATGCGCAAGCACGCAACGCCGATCCAACAACGCCGCCGTAAAGGCTTTTACTGGGCTGACCCGACCCGGCTGAAAGTGCAATCGACATGGGGCTCCTCTGGCAATTCCAGCAATTGGCGAATGCGATCTAAGGCGACCCAATGCTGATCAATTTCAGCGGCAAGCTTTGCCTGCGGAATATCTTGTCGACCGTGCGGAGCATCATAGACGACATCCCGAACGTAAGCGTCGAGATCCATTCCAGTTGCAATTCGGTCGACGTTAAGTATCCGTTGATCCCAACCCAACCAAGCAATCAATCGTTGAACCTTATCGTCATATGGGTAGACGGTTAACGGTATCCCTGCCGCAATAGCGAATATGGCGGCATGATAGCGAGAAGTCATGGCGAACCGAGCCGGCGCAAAAGCGGATTCGCACGTCGCAGCCTTGACGATTTGTTGCTGAATTCCAGGTATCTCGCCCCCCGCCCTATCGGCCAAGTCTTGGCAGACAGGCAAATCGTCCCGGTCCCAAGTGCTGATCCAACAGACCGACAGCCCTTGAGCATGAGCATGCCTTGCGACGGATAACCAAAATTGTTGAGACTCGGGATACCCTCGCGCACATGGATTAAAGGCTGCCAACGGCTGAGGGGCTTCAAGTCGGCCGAAGCTCCCTTGGCGAGATAAATATCGATCGTAGAGTGCGGCGTCGACCCCGTTAAGTACTTCTCCATGAAATCCAGCGCGTCGAATTTCTTCCGTCGCTTCGCTCGATCGTAAGGCGACGACCATTCTTTTCTGATCAGCAGTTCTAGCCCATTTTCGCCCTTCCCGAATATGACTGAACCCATTTCCTACATCGCCGAAGTAGTAAACCAGTTTCCGGCAAAAACGTGCGGCCCATTTGAGCTGAATTCGTCGGATTCGAACGTTGATTTCCGCGTTACCTAACAAGCCGCCGATCCAGAAAGCGTCAATCGGCGCTTCATGATTTCGTCGCGCAATTTCGTTCCGCATCCGACGCCTGGCCAACATGCCGCGCCAGGGGCGTTTCGGCGTCGGCCAGAGCGGCTCAAGGTCGCAATAGACTTGCATCGAAGTACGACTTTGAAGCTCCCCAATCAGCGATTCGTCAGGCGCAGACAGAAAGCATGACAAGCTCTGGTACCTACCGTCCAACCAACGGGCCAACGCGATCAACAACTCGTCGTCGCCTCGGTTCTTCAGTCCCAAGCTGCCAAATACCAGAGCGTGGCGTGATTTGCGTCGCGTCATGTGAGTAGAAATTAAATTGCCGGCGTCTTAAGTGCGATGGTTTCGTCTTCAAAGACGATATCGATACTCGCACGAATCCCTCTTCATCGAAAGCCGTCCCCGAGAACAATGACAAAAAAACGGCTCGCGAGCCACCTACCCTAAAGAGGGACGCATTCTCGCCGATCTGCCGACGCTCGCCCGCGGGCCGCTGCGCAGCGGCCTATTCGACTAACGCACGACTTGCTTCAGCACATATTCAAACGCATCGCAGGCGTCGTCGTACGTCGTAAAGTGGCCGATCTCTTCGCGATGAATCAGAAAGACCGGGCGCTCTAGCTGGCGCAATACCTCGGCCAGGCGAAGCACGCTCTCAGGCGGTACCGACCGATCCATTCCGCCGGTCGTCAGCGCGATCGGCATGGTCAGTTTTTCCGGCCAATACTCGGCGCTCCGCCGCTTATATTGCGTCAACTTCTCACGTTTCGATCCGCCGAACGAAGCGGAAATCGCCTCTTGAAAATTGGCGAATTCCAGGTGGTTCGCCGTGCCGTTCATCGAGACGACCCCGTCGACAAGCCCTGGGTGCAGCGCCGCAAACGTCAACGCCGAACTCCCCCCCATCGACGCGCCGCAAACAATGACCTTGCCGATCGGACGCTTTCGTTTCAGAAGCTCGATGAGCTGAACCATATCCGCTTCGGCGGCCGGCCCCATCCAAGAGGTCTTCGCCCGATAGTCAGGCGAAACGTAGATCATTTGATAACGCCGCGCCGCATCGCGAGCCGCTTTGACCTCGCCGCGATCCGAATTGACGAACTGCCAGCGGTCGCTGCCATGGCCGTGCAACGCAATCAGCAAGTCGTACGACTTCCGCTTCGCATCGTCAGGAAAAATCATGACGTACTTCTGCGTGCTTTCGTCGTAGCGAGAAACGAATTGCGCGTCGATCGGTTCGCCTGCGACCTCTTCGCCGTGGACCGCCGCGACAACTTGCCAACCGACAAGCGCGATCGCCATGATTCGCCTGGTGCGCCGCAACGGCATTAGACTCGCTCCTCGCCAATCAAATGATGGATCTAGCAAGCCGCCACTGTAAACGCGATCGCCTCAAATTGTCAACAATCAAACGAAAATTGTTGACAAAACGGATGACGTCCAAATGATTGCGCTCAATGGAGAACTGGCTCTGGTATGGATTGGATGAGCAACATCAATCACCGCCCCAACCAAGCGCTGATGTTGAGCGGCGCCGCACAGCTCTTCCTGTCTAATGCGGCGAGACGCCGTCCAAGTGCTGCAACTTGTCCGGATTTCGTGTGATATAGATGGCGACCACCTTTTCCTGCTCGATCTGCAACGCCGTCGTCTGAACGATCCCGTCTTTCTCGACCGTAACAAAACCGGGAAGCCCGTCGATCAACGCAAAACGAACGAATAGCGACGGCGTTGTGCTGAACTCCAGTGCAAGTTGCTCGTGGCGCGTCATCACCTCGTCGATACCGATCAGGGGGCGCGGCGAAGCTGGTACTTTGCCTCCGCCATCGGTGCTGGCGGTTACATCCTGCGCGAGGAGTGAGTGCAGCGTTTCCATATCTCCGCTGCGTGATGCGACGTAAAAGGCCGAGGCGATCTCCAGCCCATGCTCTTTCGTCACGGGGAATCTCGGGCGCGCGGCCTGGATATGGGTGCGTGCCCGGCTTGCCAGCTTGCGGCAGGCCGCCGTTTCGCGGTCTATGACGTTTGCAACATCGTCAAACCCAATGCCAAAGACATCGTGAAGGAGGAAGGCCGCGCGTTCCAACGGAGAAAGGCGCTCCAAGGCGATCATCAGCGGGAGCGTGATATCATCAATGGAATCTGGTTCCTCGGTATCGACAATCGGTTCAGGCAGCCATGGTCCGACATAAGTCTCACGCCTCCGCCGGGCAGATTTTAGCTCGTTCAGGCAAAGCCGAGTCACAATAGTGCGCAGAAAGGCCGCTGGCTGGCGCACGACATCTTGGTCAGCGGCCAGCCAACGTAGGTAAGCGTCCTGAACTATATCTTCCGCATCCTTCACCGAGCCAAGCATGCTGTAAGCTAAACGAACAAGCCGAGGCCGGACTTCGGAAAAGGATGGATCGGACTGAATGTCATTCATCGTGCCAACACCCTGTCGGAGTTTCTTAGGCTGCGTGTACAGTATCGACCTTGTAGAGACTTGGTGCGACCGATTTTGCTAGGCCGGCGAATTGCTTAAGCTGCGCCTGCGTCTCAGGCTTTTTCATGAAGCCTTCGAAATCTTCCTTGGTCGCCCATTGCGCATAGTTCACTACCTTCGTGCCATCAAAGCTGCTGTGAATGAAACCAGGCTGATGCCGGATGGTGCTTTCGGTCGAGGCCGCTAGGGCATCCGCCAATTCGGACTGCTTCTCCGGCTCGACCTCATAGACATTGATCAGAGTCAGGCACTTCGCCTGAGGTTCGATTGTTGCGGTACTATTGTTGGCCATCGTCGTCTCCTTTGAAATGTGGCTACGAAAAGGATGACAACGCAGCTCCTCGAGTTGTGACATCATGGCGCGAAAATCGTACCAAGCGACGGCGAAGGTCCTGCTCGTGAGGCAGATCAATGGCTTTATAGGGCCATGACATCGCATCGTTCCCGGTTTCGTCCGCTTCGGCCCACTGCAGAACCCCTTTCCAGTGCGCCTTACGAGTTACCTAAGGCGCCTTTTTCACGGACTTGCGTGAATTCCCTCTGCCATAAGGACTTATCGCTGCTCCAGACCGCGTCGGATCGCCGCGAGCCGCAAAGATAACCCTCGATGCAAGTCACTTACTCAAAAGAGGTTGCGACGCTCCTTCCAAGAAGGAACCCT
>JBITAD010000564.1:6341-7022 GCA_044439945.1 Blastopirellula sp. JB062 | reverse complement strand
CGCAAGACGCGCCCATCGCCTACGCGATCCACCAAATGGATGTTGGGCACTATCGCCACTTGCCGATCGTCGACACCGACGGACGCGTTACGGCGGTGATCTCGGTCAGAGATCTGCTGCGATATTTAACCGATCGCATCGCCGCCGTCGAATTGTCGGACTAGAGCCGTTCTGATCGAGACTTGGGGGCTCGGGCGGTCAGCTCGGTTCAGTTGTTCCGCTTAGACCGTTCTTTGGGAAGGTAGCGGCTATAGCGGCTCGCTAGCTAATTAGCATGCTGAGCGGGTCGTGAGGTCGATAATAAGGAGAGAGGGAGGCCAGATTTTCTTTCTGACGGTCGGATTGAAGGAATAGAACCCATGTGGCGGTCATTTTTCTTAGCAGTTGGTATCACTCTGATTATCGTCGGCGGCGAATGTTTGGTGGTCGATACGGCCAGCATGATCGGAGAAGGGGGACCGCGCAGCGTCACTCCGCCAGCTTGGGCGCCTTGGAGCATGATGTCGACCGGGGCGGTGATCATCTTGTATTCGTTCACCATTCCGAAGCGCATGAACGCCTAGTCGATCGCCGCTTTCTCGTTGGGTCGGCGAACTGCCGAAAGCGCTGAGCAAAGCGCTAGTAGGCGTTTGAGAAAAATCTGTCGGTCGCGCGATCTGCCGCGCGACTTTTTTGCTGGCA
>JBITAD010000564.1:0-6331 GCA_044439945.1 Blastopirellula sp. JB062 | reverse complement strand
GCCGTTTTTTCTTTCGAGGGGGAATGCGATTGTCGCATGTGGTCCCTATGAGGGGGCAGACGAATTGCTGGCCGGTTGGGGGGCGTGTTGGGCAGGATCGCATAGCGAAGCGAGCGACCCAAGCTGCTGCCAATTTGGCACGCACGGCTGAGAACTGGGTGGCCAACGATCCATCGGGAAAGGCGCGAAAAACGTAACCTGATTGCTAGGTACGACTTAGCGGAATTGCAGGGCGTTTGGCACAGGGGTTGCTTCTATGTGGGCGTCGCTTCGATTGGTCTGCCATTGTTGACGTTGGCTGACTTCGCGGAGCGTCCAGAATGAGACAATTCATCCCCATCCGCTGATCGAGTCCTGCGGCAATTCGGCCCAGACGACAGCGAGAGTCGTTGATTCCACAAGAGGAGGATTCCAAACGTGGCGAAACAGATGGTATTTGGCGACGAAGCCCGCCAGCCGCTTCTAGACGGCGTAACGAAGCTGGCCCGCGCCGTAAAGAGCACGCTTGGACCGCGCGGTCGCAATGCGGTTTTAGACAAAGGTTGGGGTTCGCCGAAGGTAACCAAAGACGGCGTGACCGTCGCCGAGGATATCGATCTGGATGATCCTTACGAAAACCTGGCTTGCCAACTGGTGAAAGAAGCCGCCAGCAAGACGAACGACGTCGCCGGCGACGGCACGACCACCGCCACCGTCTTGGCCGAAGCGATTTATCGCGAAGGTTTGAAGATGCTGGCCGCCGGCGCCGATGCGATGGCGCTTTCGCGCGGCATCGCCAAAGCGGTTGACGCCGTCAGCGAAACGGTCCAAAAGATGGCCGTGAAAATCAATGAGAAGAGCAAAAAAGAGATCGAGCAAGTTGCGACGATCGCCGGCAACAACGATCCGTCGATCGGCAAGGTTCTGGCCGAAGCCTTTTTGAAGGTCGGCAAAGACGGCGTGATCACCGTCGAAGAAGGTCGCGGCAACGAGACGACCGTCGAAGTGGTCGAAGGCATGCAGTTTGATCGCGGTTTTCTTTCGCCGCACTTCGTCACTGACGAAGACAGCCAAACGGTCGAACTGAGCGACGCCTACGTGTTGGTCTTTGAAGAGAAAATCTCTTCGGCCAAAAAGCTGGTTCCGCTGCTCGAAGCGGTCAGCAAGGCCAACAAGCCGCTGTTGATTTTGGCTGAAGACGTCGAGGGCGAAGCCCTGGCGACTTTGGTGGTCAACAAGCTGCGCGGCATTTTGAACGTCTGCGCCGTCAAAGCCCCCGGTTACGGCGATCGCCGTAAAGCGATGTTGGGCGATATCGCCGTTTTGACCGCTGCGACTCCGGTCTTCAAAGATCTCGGCATCGATCTGGAAAGCGTCAAACTGTCGGACCTGGGACGCACCAAGAAGGTCAAGATCTCGTCGGGCAACACCGTCTTCGTCAGCGGCGCCGGCAAAAAAGCGGACATCGAAGGACGCGTCGATCAGATTCGTCGCGAGATCGAAGCGACCGATAGCGAATACGATCGCGAAAAACTGCAAGAACGTCTCGCCAAACTGGCGGGCGGCGTCGCGCAGATCAACTGCGGCGCGATCACCGAAACCGAAATGAAAGAACGTAAAGACCTGCTTGAAGACGCCAAGAGCGCCACGCAGGCTGCGTTGCAAGAGGGGATCGTTCCGGGCGGCGGCGTCGCGTTGCTGCGTGCGGAAAAAGCCCTGAAGAAATTGGACTTGGACGGCGACGCCCGACTCGGCGCCGAAATTATCGCCAAGGTTCTGGAATATCCGCTTCGCACGATTGCCGAAAACGCCGGTTACGAAGGCTCGGTCGTCGTCAATCGGGTTCGCCAGCAAAAGAAGACGAACGAAGGCTACAACGCCGACACCGGCGCCTACGAAGACCTGGTGGAAGCCGGGGTCATCGATCCGGCTAAGGTCGTTCGCACCGCGCTGTTTAATGCGGCGAGCGTCGCTTCTCTGCTGTTGACCACCGACTCGCTCGTGACCGAAATTCCTTCGGAAGAAGAGCCGGGCGGCGATCATGATCATCATGACCACGGCGGCATGGGCGGTATGCCTGGCATGGGAGGAATGGGCGGCATGGGCGGCATGGGAATGCCGGGCATGATGTAAGCCGATTCTCACAATCGCTTTCCATTACCTTTGCGACACAACTACAAAATAAAGCTACGAAGGATAGACGCAGATGGCTAAGAAACTGAAGATTCGCACGCTGGATGATCGCGTTGTCGTACGCCCGCTGGATGCCGAAGAAACGACGGCCGGCGGTATTGTGCTGCCGGGTTCGGCGCAAGAAAAGCCGCAACGCGGCACCGTTTTGGCGGTCGGCCCGGGCAAGTTGCTCGATAGCGGATCGCGAGCCGAGTTGTCGGTTGCGGTCGGCGACGAAGTGATCTACGGCAAGTACGGCGGCAGCGACATCGAAATTGACGGTGAGGAGTACAAGATCCTCCGCGAGAGCGAAATTCTCGCCAAGGTCGTCAACGACTAGTCGCTTGCCTGCGAAGCAGTCATTCCGAATCATTCCACATAAGGACATTCAAGCGTGGCGAAACAATTGCTATTTGACGATCATGCCCGCAGCAAAATGCTTAAGGGGATCGACAAGCTGGCCGACGCCGTCGCCGTGACGATGGGACCGACCGGCCGTAACGTCATCATCAACAAGTCTTTCGGCGGTCCGACGGTGACCAAAGACGGCGTGACCGTCTCGAAAGAAGTCGAACTGGAAGATCGTTTCGAGAACATGGGCGCCAAGCTGGTCAACGAAGTGGCCAGCAAGACCTCGGACGTTGCCGGCGACGGCACGACGACCGCGACCGTTTTGGCTCGTGCGATCTTTAAAGAAGGCATCCGCAACATTGTGGCCGGCAGCAACCCGGCCGCGATCCGTCGCGGGATCGAAAAAGCGGTCTCGGCCGCCGAGGCGCAATTGCTTTCGACCGCCAAGCCGGTCAAAGGCAAAGAAGAAGTCGCCCATGTCGGCGCCATTAGCGCCAACAACGATCATGCGATCGGCGAACTGCTGGCCGAAGCGCTATATCGGGTCGGCAAAGACGGGGTCATTACCGTCGAAGAAGGCAAAACTCGCGAAACGACCGTCGACTACGTCGAAGGGATGCAGTTCGATAAGGGTTACGTCTCGCCGTACTTCATCTCGAATCCGGCCGAAATGGATTGCGAGTTGGAAGACGCGTTGATCTTGCTGTTCGAGAAAAAGATCAGCAACGTCCGCGACTTGGTGCCGGTGCTCGAGCAGGTCAGCAACTCGGGCAAACCGTTGTTGATCGTCGCCGAAGACGTCGAAGGCGAAGCGTTGACGGCGTTGGTCGTGAACAAACTGCGCGGCGTGTTGAACGTGTGTGCGGTCAAAGCGCCGGGCTTCGGCGATCGTCGCAAGGCGATGTTGGCCGACATGGCGATCTTGACCGGCGCCACCGTCATCAGCGAAGACTTGGGCATCACGCTCGACAAGGTTCAGCTGAGCCAATTGGGCAAAGCCAAACGCATCACCGTCACCAAGGACAACACCACGTTGGTCCAAGGAGGCGGCGACAAGTCGGCGCTGGAGCAACGAATCGGTCAGCTGAAAAAGCAGATCGAAGAGACCGAAAGCGAATACGACAAAGAGAAGTATCAAGAACGCTTGGCCAAACTGGCCGGCGGGGTCGCGGTGATCGCGGTCGGCGCCGAGACCGAAGCCGAAATGAAGCAAACCAAAGCTCGGGTCGAAGACGCGTTGCACGCGACTCGCGCTGCGTTGGAAGAAGGCATTCTTCCGGGCGGCGGCGTCGCCTTGGTTCGCTGCAAAGAAGCGGTCGAAAAGGCGCGTTCCTCGGCTAAGGGTGACGAAAAAATCGGCGTCGACATTATCTTGAAGGTCTTGTCCGCTCCGATGGAACAAATCGCCGACAACGCCGGCATCGACGGCGCCGTCGTCGTTGACGAAGTGTTGGAAAAAGGCGCCAACATCGGCTACGACGCCCACAGCGGTCAATACTGCGACATGCTCAAAGCTGGCATCATCGACCCGGCCAAGGTCGTGCGTACCGCCTTGTCGAACGCGGCCAGCATCGCCGGGTTGTTGCTGACGACCGAAGCGATGGTGACCAACTTCGATCAAGAAGACAAGGGACCCCGGGTCGAAGGCGTCATTCGATAACTTCGACGATCCCGTCGCTTTGGCAAACGTGAAAACGGGCCTGCATTGCCCGTTTTCGGAGTAAAAACTAGGAATGGGCTGCTTTCTCCGGTGAGAGCAGCCCATTTTGTTGACTACGCTTCGGACAGAGGATATGGCCGTAAAAGCGGATTATTACGAAGTGCTCGGCGTTTCGCGCACGGCGAGCGGCGACGAAATCTCGAAGGCTTATCGCAAGCTGGCGATCAAGTACCATCCCGACAGCAATCCCGACGACGAAAACGCCATGCTGAAGTTTAAGCAGGCGGCGGAAGCGTACGAGGTGCTGAACGACGCCGAAAAACGGACCCGATATGATCAATACGGTCATGCCGGCGTCGAAGGAGGGCATCGTCAGTTTTCGGATGCCGAAGATATCTTCGAAGCGTTCGGCGATATTTTCGGCGGCGGGATTTTCGGCGATTTGTTCGGCGGCGGGCGAGGCCGTTCGCGCGGCGGTCGGCGAGTGAGCAAAGGCGCCGACGTCAAAGTTCAAGTAACGCTCGACCTGGAAGAAGCGGCTCGCGGCGTTGAGAAAACGGTTTCGTTCGATCGCCGCGAATCTTGCGAAACGTGCAACGGCAGCGGCGCCGCGCCCGGTTCGCAACCCGAACGCTGCACGCGCTGCGGCGGGCATGGCCAGGTCGTTCAGCAAGCGGGCATCTTGCGCGTGCAAACGACTTGTCCGTCATGCGGCGGCGCGGGGGCGAAAATTACCGACCCCTGCCGCAGTTGCCGCGGGCAAGGTTATCAAAGTCGTCGAGTCGAACTGGACGTGAACATTCCGCCTGGGGTCGACGACCAAATGCGGGTTCGCTTGAGCGGCGAAGGGCAGCTGAGCCCCAACGGCGGTCCTCCAGGCGATTGTTATTGCTTTATCTCGCTGCGACGTCACAAGTTGTTCGAGCGAGACGGCGAACATTTGATCTTGAAGATGCCGATCAGCTATACGCAAGCGGCGTTGGGCGCCGAGATCGAAGCGCCTACGCTGATCGACGGCGCTCATAAGCTGACCATTCCGATGGGAACGGCGTCGGGCGAAGTCTTCAAAATCCGAGGGAAAGGGATGCCCGATCCGCATGGACGCGGGCAAGGCGACCTTTACGTCCAGACCTATATCGAAGTGCCGAAAAAGTTGGATGCGCGACAAGAAGAATTGTTGCGCGAATTGGCCGAAATCGAACATGCGAACGTCAGTCCGCACCGGAAGTCGTTCTTAGAGTCGATTCGTGATTATTTGTTTTACTCCGGCGACGATAACGACGCCGTGAAAGAAAAATAGACGAAGGATACGAAACCGTGTCGAGTGAATCTGCTCAACCGTCTCCAGAAGAGAAACAGCCGACCGTCGACGAATCGCAAGAGGTCGCAGGCGCCGTCGACGAAGCGCTCGCCGACGATTCGTTAGAAGGCGACGCGAATCAACTGCGCGAAGATCTAGCGGGCGCCGAGCGTCGAATCTTGTTGGCTCAAGCCGACATGGAGAATCTCCGTAAGCGGATGCGCCGCGAGATGGACGATACGATCAAATACGCCGACGTGCCGCTGATCACCGAGTTGCTGCCGGTGATCGATAATTTGAACCGTGCGATCGAATCGGCGGGGCAATCGCAAGAAGAAGCGGGCATCGTCACCGGCGTGAAGATGGTCGCCCAAGGCATGCATGACGTGCTGGGCCGTCGCGGGTGCAAGATGATCGAAGCGCTGGGTCAGCCGTTCGATCCCAATTTGCACGACGCCATTTTGCAACAGCCGAGCGACGAAGTTGCGGCGGGGCACGTGCTGATGGTGACGCAAAACGGCTATCAGTTGCATGACCGCGTGATTCGACCCGCACAAGTGATCGTCTCTACCGGGGCGGCCGCCGCCGAGAGCGAAAGTTCCTAATTGGTCCCAGGGCGGAAACGGTTGAGTTTCCGGAATTGAAGATGCCGACTTACGAATACGAGTGCGACGCATGCGATCATCAGTTTGAGGAGTTTCAGAACCTCAGCGACGACGCTTTGACGAAGTGTCCCAAGTGCAAAAAGAAGAAGCTCCGCCGACTCTTCAGCACCGGCGGCGGCTTAATTTTTAAAGGCTCCGGTTTTTACATCACCGATTATCGCAGCGACTCTTACAAGAAAAGCGCTAGCAGCGAATCAAGCGGCG
>JBITAD010000563.1:0-7027 GCA_044439945.1 Blastopirellula sp. JB062 | reverse complement strand
GGCGAAATCATCGAGATAAGTTTTGATTTCGTCCGGCTCGTGGTGCGCTTGACCGATCATCAAGCGGTAACCGCGGTTGTGCGCTTCGGCTTCGATAGCCGAAAGCCGAGCGGAAAAGACCGCCATGTTGACCGTGTCGAGAACGACGCCGATGATTTTGGTCGGCATGCCGCGCAGTCGTTGGGCCGCGCGATTGGGGCGATACTCGAGTTGTTCGGCGATCTTTAGCACTTTTTGTCGAGTCGCTTCAGAGACGCGGACGCTAGCTTGGCCGGAATTGTTCAGAATATGCCCGACTGCCGCGCGGGAGACGCCGGCTTTGTCGGCGATATCTACCAAGCGTACTTTTCGATCTTCTTCGGCCATGCCGTTCAATTTGCGAGAGGGCGGGCCGGTCGACGCGAAACGACGTCGTTCAACGTTTGAGGGCCGCGGATGTTCTGACGAGCCCTCCAGAATACGTAATAGATACCCGAGAGAGCAAGCCCGACGAACCAGTTCGTCGGGCTTTGCGCCTTCGGAAGGGGCCGATTAGACCTGTTCCGGCACGACGTAAGGAGCGCGATATTCGCGTCGCAGCAGGCGATTTGCCGCCTCGTCGCCCGGAAAAGTTTCGGTCTTCGGATCGATCGTTAAGGTTCGCCCCATTTGCACCGTCGCCGAATCGACGTCGACCCCGTTGGCGGCCAAATGCTGATTCATCCGGGTTGCGGCGTCTTTCAGCAGCGGCTGATCTTGCACGCGCTCCGGAAGCGAGGCGAGGTCCAGCGATTCGCCGGTCAGGTGCGAAATGTTGCCCAAATGGCAAAGGGCGGTCGACAAATGCCCAGAGCGGATCGGGCAATTCAGGTCGCTGGTCTTGCGCGAGCGGACCGCTTTGACGAAGTTTTCGCGATGCAACTGCCGTCCGCCGTCGCTGCCGGTGGGGCCGCTGATTTCGCGAATCGTTTTGCCTTGGCGATCGACCACTTTGCCCGAATTAAAGCCGTGGAAGCTGGCGTCTTCGCCTTCGATGATGATGCCGTAGCTAAGCCCTTGATACTTGCAGGTATCTTTTTTGCCGGTAGCGCTGGGCAAGTCGCGGATCTCGAATGTGATCGGCGCGTTGGCGTATTCGTACCGCAGCAAGTGGGTGTTGGGGGTTTGCCCGTTATCGTCCCAAGCGTATCGCCCGCCGACGCTGGTGACGCTGGTCGGAAATTCTTCGGCGCCGACGGCCCAACGGCAAAGGTCCAAAATATGGGGACCGTTGTTGCCCAGTTCGGCGTTGCCGTAATCCCAGAACCAGTGCCAGTCGTAGTGATACTTGGCGCGCTGCAGATTGGTCGAACCGGGGCCGCACCACAGATCATGATTGACCGTCGCGGGCGGTTTGGGGTTGCTGCTGGGCTTGCCGATCGAATCGCGGCGAGTGAGATAAAGGCCTTTGACGTTTTTCAGTTTGCCGAGCGCCCCTTGTTGCACCTCTTTGAAGAATTCTTTGAGATGCTCGAAGCTGCGGCGCTGAATGCCGATTTGTACGATGCGTTCGTATTTGTCGGCCGCTTTTTGCATTTGGCCCGCTTCCCAAATGTTGTGCGAGCAGGGCTTTTCGGTGTAGACGTCTTTGCCGGCCTGACAGCCCCAAACCGTGCCCAGTCCGTGCCAGTGGTTGGGAACGGCCAGCACGACGGCGTCGACGTTGGGGTCGTCGTAGACCCGGCGCAAGTCGTCGTATTTCTTTAGTCCGTAGCCGAACTTCTTGTCGAACTCGGCGGCGCGCTGATCTAAAACGGCGCTGTCGACGTCGCAAGCGCCGACGACGCGCGCGCCCTTCACTTTGGGGAAGCCGTTTAAGTGCGTATTGCCGATGCCTCGAAGGCCGATCACCACGACGCGCAGTTCGTCATTGGCCTCGGCGGCGCGTCCGCTGGACGTCATCGAGGTGATTGCGGTTGCCGAAGCGGCCGCTAAAAATTGGCGGCGATTGAATGATGCCATATTGATTTTCCTTCCGGCGAAAACGCCAGTAGCGCGATAGGAACGAAAAATGATAATTTTTTAAGGAAGCCAGGCGAGACTTATTGGTCGCCTTGCAGCACGCTTTTCAGCGTGACGCTTTTGCCGCCGGCGTCGCGACTGATGTCGGCGGCCGTCATAAAGGCGACGATTTCAAGCGTTTCTTCCGGCGAGACGGGCGGTTTTTTCGTGTGGAAAAATTTGACGATTTCGCCCACTAACGTGTCATACGAAGCTCGGATCGGTACCAGTTCGGTTTTTTTCTTGCCGAAAACCACAACGCCGTAACCTGCCTTGCCGTCGCGAATGCCGCGAAACGTGCCGACTCGGCCGTCTTTCCAGACGCCGGTGGCCAGTTCGACCCCGTCTACTTGGGTCCGTTGTACGCTAACGCAGCCGGGCCCCATGACCGTAAAGAGCGTTTCGACCCCGTGAATGCCGTACCAGAAAAAGTCGGGATGGGTCGGATCGAGCTTGCAGGGGCTATAGGCGACGCAACCGACGATTTCGCCGGCGGCGTTGGCTTTTTGCAACTCGACTACCTGATCGCAATAGCGAAGCGTCGAGCATGAGAAGCAGGGGGTGCCGGTCTTTTTGGAGAGGGCGAACAACTCTTTCGCCTCGGCCATCGACGCCGTGACCGGCTTGTCGACGAACAGCGGCAGACCAGCTTCCAAAACCGGCTTGGCTTGGGCCAAGTGAACGCGACCGTCGACGCTGTTCATGATGACGGCGTCCACTTTTTTCAGCAGGGCGTCGATCGACGGGACAATTTCGATTCCCATGTCGGAAATCTGCTTGGTAAAGCCTTCGATCCGATCGGCGCTTGACGGCAAGTCAGGGCTGCCGCCGGGAAAGGCCGCGACGACCTTGGCGCCGGCGAAGTCGGCCGGCGCGTCGTCGGCGTTAATTTTTTTCGTGAACGCGACCGCGTGCGAGCTGTCGAGCCCGATCAAGCCGATGCGTAACGGTTCGGCGACGGCGTTGCCGGCGAACAAGCAAGCCAGACCAAGGCAAAGCAAGAGAGAAAGCGACGTTTTCATGCGATATTTTCCAAGCGATGGGAGGCGGGGGAATGGGAGGCCGGCGAAAATCGCGCTGGTAGGCACGATATTGCATTGCATTTAAGATACCACGAGATATCTTAGGCGTAAAGAGTTTTTGTTTCGCTTTGATCCAGACCCCCGCTCCCGTTCTAAGGCTTGCTATGAATCCTTTCGTTTTTCGACTTTTCGTACTTCCTGGGCTCGCTTGGGCGCTCGTATTCGGCATGCGGGTTGCCGCTGCCGAAGATGTCGCTTGGCTTGCGAAGGCGGTTACCCCGCCAGCCGATGTCGAAGCGATGCGGCGCGGTACGCTGCAAAATGAGGAGGGCCAACCGATTACGACGTTGGCCGAGTGGAAAAAGAAGCGGGCCGAACTGACGACCGCCTGGCGCGACTTTTTAGGCGCTTATTCGCCGGCCGCGGCGACGGCGCCGCTGAAACTGGAAACGATCAAAACCGAACGGCTCGAGCATTGCACGCTCACGCTGATTCGTTACGAAGCGGAGCCGGGCCGGATCGTTCGCGCGTATTTGCTTACGCCGCATAACGCGACCGAAAAGAAACTGCCGGCGATCGTCGCATTTCATGGCACGGCGAAATCGACCTTTCAGAAATTGGTCGGTTTAGACGGCGAGCCGGCGCGACACATGGGATTGCGGTTGGCCGAACAAGGCTTCGTAGTCCTTTGTCCTGAAAATTATTTGTGGGAGCAAAAGTCGTATCTCGCATCGACCGCCGCCGTGCTCAAGCCGCATCCGGGCAGTAAGGGAATGGCGGTGATGTTGGCCGACGGCAGCCGCGCCGTCGACGTCTTGTTGGCGCAAGAAAACGTCGATCCCGCGCGAATTGGCGCCTACGGCCATTCGTTGGGCGCGAAAGAAACCCTTTATCTAACGGCGCTCGATGACCGCATTTGCGCTGGCGTCGCCAGCGAAGGAGGGATCGGCATGCACTCGACCAATTGGGAAGCTCCCTGGTATTTGGGCGACATCGTCAAATCGGATCAGCTCAAACGCGATCATGACGAGTTGATCGCGCTAATCGCGCCGCGCCCTTTTTTGGTGCTCGGCGGCGAGAAGGGCCGCGGTTGTGCCGACGGCAAGCGAAGTTGGCCGGCGATGATGGTCGGTCAGCAAGTCGCCGCACTGTATGGAAAGCCGGTGCGCATCGGGCTCTGGATTCACCACCAAGGGCATCAATTGTCGTGGGAGTCAGGCGAACGCGTGATCGAGTGGTTAAAAGCGTACGTCGCCGATCAGTCTGCGTAACGGCTGTTAGTGCGCGGCGCCGCGCATCAGCACGGCGGCGTGCCCCGGTATGAGCCAGTTTTGCGTATCGAGCAACGCCGTGCCTGATCCGCCGTATCGAGCTTCTTCGCTCGACCATAGCAGCGCCCAATCGGCGCCTTGCGCGGGCGCCGCCAACGGCTGAGCGACAGGGCGCCAAGGCAAGTCTCGGCCGAGGTTAACGAACATCAGCCGGTCGTCGCCTTGGGGCGCGATCCAACGCAACAAGAAGGCTTCTTCGCCGATTACGGCGCCTTCCAGCCGGACGCGGTCTTGCTGCGAAATCGTCGGATCGGTTTTGCGCAGGCGGATTAAATCGCGATGCAGGGCGACGACCGCCGCGTTGCGTTCGACTTCGTTCCAATCGAGCTTCGAGCGCTCGAACGCTTGGCGGCCGATTGGGTCGTTGGGCAGCGACGATTGAAAATAGGCGGCGGCCCGCGGAAAGCAACGCATGAACTCGAGCCGGCCGTCGCGGGCAAGTTGATCGATGCCGACCTCGTGATCGGCGAAAAAATAAAAGGGGCTCGACGCGGCGAATTCTTGCCCCATAAACAGCATCGGCGTTTGCGGCCCCAACAGCATCAACGCCGTTAACGCGCGAAAGCGTCCGGGCGAAGTCAGCGCATGCGTCCGCAGCGCGTTAGACGAGTTCGAGACCTGATCGTGGTTTTGCAAAAAATGGACGAAGCGTTTGAGCGGCGTCTGCAAGGCGGCCGATCCGCGCCGCTTCTCTTGCCGCTGGTTCCATTGACCTTGATACAGATACCCATGACGCATCGCCGAGACGAGTTCTTGCGCCGTGCCGGCGAAGTCGGCGTAATAAAATTCGGCATGGCCGGTGGCCGCGACTCGGCAAGCGTGATGAAAGTCGTCGTTCCAGACGCCGTCCATGCCGTAGCCGCCGGAGTCGGGCGACTGGACGTGGCAGATTTCTTGAGCGTCATTTTCGGCGACGACGACGATCGGACGTTGGCCGGCCGCTTCTCGAGCGGCGGAAGTCGCCTGGGTCAGGATAGGCGGGGCGGAGTCGTCAAAGATGGTTTGCGTCGCGTCGAACCGGAGCCCGTCGAGATGAAATTCGCGAATCCAATACGCGGCGTTTTCGCTGACAAAGTTGCGGATCGGTTCGGAATTGGGCCCGTCGTAGTTGATTGCGTCGCCCCAATCGGTCGCATGTCGGGTCGAGGGAAAGTCGGCGGAGTAGGCGCCCCAATAGTTGCCGGTCGGCCCAAAGTGGTTGTAAACCACGTCCAGCATGACCCCGATCCCCAGTTGATGCGCCGCGTCGACAAAGTCGCGAAAATCATCGGGCGTGCCGTAGAGCCGCGAAGGGGCGTACCAATAAACGCCGTCGTAACCCCATCCGAACTCGCCTTGAAAGTCGGCCAGCGGCATGATCTCGACGGCGGTGACCCCCAAATCTTTTAAGAAAGGAAGCTTCGCTTTGGCGCCGGCCCAGGTTCCCTCGGCAGAAAACGTACCGACATGCAGTTCGTACAGAACTTGTCCTTCCAGCGGCAAGCCGGGCCACGAATCGTCGTGCCAGGCGTAAGCGGCGGAGTCGACCACTTGCGACGGTCCATGGACGCCGCACGGCTGATATCGCGACGCCGGATCGGGATACGAGGTCGTTTCGCCGTCTAGTCGATACTTGTACCGATCGCCGGGGCGGGCGTCGGCGACATGCGCAAAAAAGAAACCGTCGGATCGCGGCGATAGCTCGATCGTGCGTAAGATCGCTTCCGCTTCGTCTAGGAATAGAAGATCGACCTGACGACGGCGCGGCGCCCAAACTTGAAAGTCGACCCCAGAGTCGCGGACGATTGCGCCAAACGAATAAGGCGTCTCCGATCGGTGCTGAGTCATGGTCTATTCCGTTTAGCAGAGAAAAGAATGCGTCGTGATGGATGGTCGTATGATTCGTCTGTCATGGTAGGCGATAGAGTTGGTCAGCGAAAAGCGGTTGACGCCCAATCGCACCGGCGGAGTTGGTTTTTGGCCGCTTGTCGATTCTTGAAGCTTGTCAGGCCGAGAGCCGAGCGCTATGGTTAGGGCTAGTAGCGAAGCGGCGCCGAACAGCGGCCAAGGCCGGTCGGTTTCTGATAGGTCGCCGCCGTTGCGGTTCACAAGATTTTTGACCTCTTCACATGCAAACGAGGGATGTCGACGATGAAAATGAAAACGCACGGCTCGGCGATCTGGGAAGGGGGCCTGAAAGATGGCAAAGGGGCGATCTCGACCAAGAGCGGCGCTTTGGAATCGTATCCGTACGGCTTTGCCGCCCGGTTTGAAGGGAAAGCGGGCACGAATCCCGAAGAATTGATCGGCGCCGCGCATGCCGGGTGCTTCACCATGGCATTGTCGCTGATTTTGGGAGAAGCGGGGCTGACCGCCGACAAAATGGAAACCAAAGCGGACGTGACGCTTGAAAAACAAGAGGAAGGCTTCGCCATCACCGCGGTGCATTTGACGCTGACGGCGACGATCGCCGGGGTCGATCAGACGAAGTTTGACGAACTGGCCGCCAAGGCGAAAACGAATTGCCCAGTTTCAAAATTGTTAAACGCCGAGATCACGCTGGATGCGACTCTGACGTCATAGCGTTTGGCGCGAATCGGAAAACCTTGGCTGCAACAACATGTTTGGCAGCCGGTACTGAGTTCGGCATGCGCAAGAAAAAAGCCGCTGACGATT
>JBITAD010000562.1:6351-7064 GCA_044439945.1 Blastopirellula sp. JB062 | reverse complement strand
GACAATGTCTCGAAGAACTAGGCCGAATTTTGGCAGCTGCCGGTTGGTTAGAAGAGTCGCAGATTAACGACGAAGTCGAACATTACGTCCAACGACTGCAAAAACGGTACGGCAAACGAGTCTCTTAACGCCCCCACGAGAAAATGACCGTGCAACAACAATACATCCTCGCCTTAGATCAAGGAACGACTTCAAGCCGCTCGATCGTCTTTGATCATCACGGCAAAATTATCGGCCAAAACCAACAAGAATTCCGTCAAATCATGCCGTCGCCGGGTCATATCGAACATGATCCGGAAGAGATTTGGCGCACCCAAATCGAAACGGCGAAAAACGCTGTCGCCGCCGCCGAGATCGGTATCGAGCAGATTGCCGCCGTGGGCGTCACCAACCAGCGTGAAACGACCCTGCTTTGGGAACGATCGACCGGCAAGCCGGTGGGCAATGCGATCGTTTGGCAAAGCCGAATTACCACGCCGATTTGTCATCAACTCTCGCACGATGGCCATGGCTCGACGATTCGCGACAAATCAGGCTTGATTATCGATCCCTATTTTTCCGGCACCAAAATCCAATATCTGCTCGACTCCGACCCGACGATCCGCAGTCGAGCCGAAGCGGGCGAGCTTTGCTTCGGTACGGTCGATTCTTTTCTCGTCTGGCGGATGACCGGCGGCAAATTACATGTCACCGACGTGACCAACGCCAGCCGC